>NZ_JBBELO010000032.1:0-103251 GCF_037404875.1 Rathayibacter sp. YIM 133350 | reverse complement strand
CTGATCCAGGCAGTCCTCGAGATGCCCGCGCTCGGTCGGCGACCAATCCTCATCATCGAAATCCTCAAGGTACTTGAGGTCTTCCAAGAGCGCCGCCATACCCCCAGTTTAGAACACGTGTTCGAAGACCACAAGTGAATGAAGAACTTTATTCATCGACTTCACCGGGGAATTCATCACGCATCCATCACCGTGGTGAAGTGCTCCACCACCGGAAACGGATCGTAGAAGTGGTGCAGCAGTCGCCGCCATTCCTGGTACTGCGAAGAACCACGGAAGCCCGGGTCGTGGTCTTCGACGCGCTCCCAGCGCACGAGGATCAGGTACTCGTTCGGCGTCTCCACGCTCCTCGACAGCGTCAGGTCGAGGAACCCGGCATGGCCGCGATGATCTCACGCGCACGAGCGAAGGCCTGCTCGAAATGCGTCTCCTCACCGGGCCGAACGGGAAGGATGGCGTGCTCCGTGATCATCGCGGTCTGCCCCGCGAATCAGCCGCGCTCGACGGGATGCCCGCCGGCGGCCCACTCCCCGATGCCGCCCGAGACGTTGATTGCGTCGTAGCCCTGCTGTTCGAGGAACTCGGTGACGCGTGCGCTGCGCGCTCCGGCGGCGCACATCACGTAGAGCGTGCCTTCCGGCAGCTCGCCGATGCGATCGACGAACTGGCTCATCGGGATGTTGAGGGCGCCCGGAACGCGCACCTGCGCCACCTCATCAACCTCGCGCACGTCGATGATGACGGCGTCGTCGCCGAGGGCGGCGAGCTCAGCCGGGGTGATGGATTCCATGGGGTGCTCCGATTCAGGGGGTGTGGTCGAGCGGCGACGCTTCGGGAACGGCGGCTCAGAGGGTGGGCGTGCGGGCGTCGTAGTTGCGGAAGGTCGGCGTCATGCGCAGGCACACCGCGATGAGCGCCATGATGAGCATGCCACCGAGCACGGGCGGGAACCACAGTGCCACGAGCGAGGCGAGGATGCCGGCGTACAGGTCCCCGATGCGCGGACCTCCGGCGACCACCACGGTGAAGATGCCCTGCAGCCGGCCGCGCATCTCATCCGGCGCTGCGGTCAGCAGCATGGTCGAGCGGAAGATGGCGCTCACCTCGTCGGATGCGCCGGTGCCGGCGAGGGCGAGGGCCGCGAGCACCAGCGCAACGATGTTCGCCTGGCCGATGCCCGGGCCGACCGGCCCGAACCAGCCCGTCTGCATCGCTGCGATGACCAGGCCGAACAAAAGGATGAAGCCGCCGTAGACGGTGATCGCCCGGCCGATCGCTATGCCGTGGCGGTGCACGTGGGCGACGGGCCCGCTGAACAGTCCCGTCAGGAAGGTGCCGATGGCCGCGGCGGCGGTGAGGATGCCGACGGTCACCGGCCCTCCCCCGATCACCGTGGCACCGATGGCGGGCAGCAGAACGAAGGGACGACCGAACGACATCGCGATGATGTCGACGATGAAGCTCATCCGGATGTTCGGCGCGTCCTTGAGGAACGCCACCCCATCGCGGATGGACTGCAGTCCGGGCCGGGCCGTGTGCGTGAGCGGCGGCAGCTTCGGCAGCGCGAGGATGCCCAGGAAGCCGGCTGTGAACAGCACCGCGTCGACCGCGAAGGTGAGCGGGAAGCCGACCGTGGCCACGAGCACGCCCGCGAGCGCCGGTCCGGCCGTCAGCTGAACGCCCATCGCGATGCCATTCAGGGCACTCGCCCGCGAGACGAGGTCGGTCGGCAGGATGCGCGGGTAGACCGATGAGCGGGTGGCGCCCGTGATCGTGGCGGAGATCGCATTGATCGTGGTGAAGACGTAGAAGGGCCACACCTCCACGCGCACGCCCGATCCGGCGAGCACCGCATCCCAGGCCGAGAGGGCGACGAGGGCGAGCGTCGAGAGCCAGCCGGCGACCGCAGCGATGATCAGCACCCGCCGCCGGTCGAAGGCATCGGCCAGCATGCCGCCCCACAGTCCGGCGACGATCATGGGAACGAGCGTGATACCGCCCACGAGCGCGACGGCGAGGGTGGATCGGCTGATGTCGTAGATCTGCAGGCCGACCGCCACGATGGTCAACTGGGCGCCGATGCCCGAGACGGCCGCTCCGATCCACAGACGCGCGAACGCTGGAGAGCGCCACAGTGGCGCAAGATCGACGAACCGACGCCGCGGCGGTGCCTGCTCACTGGTGGCATCGGTCTGTTCCGTCACTCAATCGATCGTAGGCGCATACACGTTGGCATCTTCTCGCCGACGTTCGGCAGCCGCATCCGCGCGCTCGCGTGTTCCGCGGAGCAGGATGGAGGCATGCAGATCGACGACAACGCCGCCCTTCTCGTGATCGACGTGCAACGCGGCTTCGACGACCAGGCGTACTGGGGCTCCCGCAACAACGCCGAGGCCGAGGCCAACATCGGCGCGCTCGTGCAGGCCTGGACGGATGCCACTCGGCCCGTCGTGCTCGTGCGCCACGACTCCACGTCGCCCGGCTCCCCCTTGGCCGTGGGCAGCCCGGGCAACGAACTGAAGTCGATCGTGGCCGGGGCGCCCCACGACCTGCTCGTCACGAAGAACGTGAACTCCGCCTTCCTCGGCGAGCCCGACCTCGCGGGCTGGCTGCGCGAGCGCGGCATCCGGCAGGTCGTGGTCACCGGCATCCAGACCAACATGTGCGTCGAGACCACGGCACGCATGGGCGGCAACCTCGGCTTCGACGTCGTCGTGCCATTGGACGCCACGCACACCTTCGACCTCGAAGGTCCCGATGGCATCCGCCTGAGCGCCGACGAGCTCACCCGCGCGAGCGCCGTCAACCTGCACGGCGGCGGTTTCGCCACGGTGACCTCCACGGCCGAGGTTCTCAGCGCATTGCCCACCGTTACAGCGACGGCGTAACCCGCCGCCGACCCCCGGTAGCGTTCTGCGCATGGCAGATCGCGAATACGGCTTCAAGACGCGTGCGATTCACGCGGGCAACATCCCCGACGCAGTGACCGGGGCGCGTGCACTGCCCATCTACCAGTCCACGGCCTTCGTCTTCGACGACACCGCGGATGCGGCGGCGCGGTTCGCGCTGCAGAAGTACGGCAACATCTACTCCCGCTTGGCGAACCCGACCGTCGCGAGCTTTGAGGAACGCGTGGCGAGCCTGGAGGGCGGCCTCGGAGCGGTGGCCACCGCATCCGGCCTCTCGGCGCAGTACATCACCTTCGCGAGCATCGCCGGCAGCGGCGACCACATCGTCGCAGCGGCTCAGCTGTACGGCGGCTCGATCACCCAGCTCGACGTGACGCTGCGCCGCTTCGGCATCGACACCACGTTCGTGCAGTCCACGGATGCCGAGGCCTACGCCGCCGCGATCACCGAGAACACCAAGGCCATCTTCGTCGAGACCATCGCCAACCCCTCGGGCGACATCGCCGACCTCGAGGCGCTCGCCGACGTCGCACACGCGCACGGCATCCCGCTCATCGTCGACTCGACCATCGCCACGCCCTACCTCAACCGGCCGATCGAGTGGGGTGCCGACATCGTCACGCACTCGGCCACGAAGTTCCTCGGCGGCGCGGGAACCACCCTCGGCGGCGTCGTCGTCGAGAGCGGGCGGTTCCATTGGCACAGCGAGAAGTTCCCGCTCTTCGGCCAGCCGGTTCCGAGTTACGGGGGCCTGGAGTGGTCGGGCAACTTCGGCGAATACGCCTTCCTCACCCGGCTGCGTGCCGAGCAGCTGCGCGACATCGGGCCGGTGCTTCAGGCCCAGGCCGCCTTTCAGCTGGCACAGGGCATCGAGACCCTGCCGTACCGCATCCAGGCACACGTCGACAACGCTCGTGCGGTCGCGGAATGGTTGCAGGCCGACCAGCGCATCGCCGCGGTGAACTGGGCGGGGCTGGAGTCGCATCCGCACCACGGCCGGGCGCAGAAGTACCTGCCCAAGGGCCCCGGATCGGTGTTCAGCTTCGAGGTGAAGGGCGGCCGGGCGGTCGGCCAGAAGCTCATCGAGTCGGTCGATCTCGCCAGCCATGTCGCGAACATCGGCGACGCGAAGACGCTCATCATCCATCCCGCGTCCACCACGCACGCCCAGCTGAGCGAGCAGCAGCTCGTGGACGCCGGGGTGCTGCCGGGCATCGTGAGGATTAGCGTGGGCATCGAAGACGTTGATGACATCATCTACGATCTCGACCAGGCCCTCGAGGCCGCCACTGGAGGCAAGTGATGAGCACTCTGACGGACGCTACTGTCGCTCCCGCCGCAACGACGGAGACCACCGAGACCGTGCGGCTGGTCAACGGTCTCTCGTGCGATATTCCGGCCGACTCCCCCCTCGCCAAGCTGCTCAAGTCGCAGCGCACGTGGGTGGGTCCCGATGCGCGCGAGCGCCTGCGCATCCTGCGGGCGGCGAAGTCCGTCGCCATCGTGGGAGCTTCGCCGAACCCGGCGCGCTCGAGCTACTTCGTGGGCACGTACCTGCAGCAGTCCAGCGATTTCCGGCTCTACTTCGTGAACCCGAACGCCAGCGAGATCCTCGGACAGCCCGCGTATCCCGACCTGGCGTCGCTGCCCGAAGTGCCGGATATCGTCGTCGTCTTCCGCCGCGGGAGCGACATCCCGAGCGTGGTCGACGACGTCGTGGCCGCGGGCGCCAAGACCATCTGGGTGCAGCTCGGCATCTGGAACGAGGAGGCCGCGTACTACGGCGAGGAGAAGGGCCTGACGGTGGTCATGGACCGCTGCATCAAGGTCGAGCACGCCCGCTTCCACGGCGGCCTGCACCTGCTCGGCTTCGACACGGGCCAGATCACGAGCCGGCGCACCCTGCGCTGAGGGCCGGCGCGCCCCGCATCCGTTGCGCCACTTCCGCGGCCGTTGCGCCAGAACATCTGGCGCAACGGACCCCGAAGTGGCGCAACAGCGGGCGGGCGGGGCGGCGGATGCGGTCAGCGGCGGGTGACCGTGTTGCCCTGGCCGTTCAGTGACGACGGCGACGGATCGTTTTCGGCCCGGATGCTGTTCTTGTCGCCGTTGACGCTCAGCGCGCCCAACGTGTCGGCCGAGACGACGTTGCCCTGGCCCGAGATCGAGACCGTGCGGATCGAGCCGGCGTCGACGGTGTTGGCGTCACCGCTGATCTGAAGCGCATCCACGTCGCTGTCCACCGTCACGGTGACGGCCTGGCCGCTCAGTGCGATGGCCGTCGCCGACGCGATCTCGATCACGAGCGCCTGCCCGTTGATGGCGATGCGCCCGCACTCCCCCGTGATCTCGTAGTGCAGCGCCTGGCCCTCCAGCGCCAGCTCCTGGCCGTCGGCGCACCGGTACGGATGCCCCGGCTGCACGAGCGGGCGCTGTGCCGAGCCGGGGAAGGGATCCTGATCACGCGGCGCAATCGGGGCCGCGGAGCTCTGCGGTGTTCCCGGCGGGTTCCCGTCGCGATCCCCGCCCAGGAACCGGCCGGGCAGGCAGCCCGTGAGCAGCAGCACGATCATCGCCGCCAGTGCCGCACCGGCGCTCACTCTGCGCATCAGGCCTCCCTCGTTCGACCCAAGAATACGTGCCTCCCGAAAAACTGTCCCCCGAAATCGGGGCAAGGGTCTTCCCTTGGACTCATAGGTCACGGCAAGATGCGGAGAAGCCCGCACAAAGCGCGGACGTGTATGTGCCCCGGATCACCCGTCATGGGCACTTGAAAATAGGGAGAAGCATGTCAGGAAGAAACGCTCGCGCACGTACTCGCGCGATCGCGGTTGTTCCGGCGCTTGCACTCGTGGTCGCAGGGTTTGCGACGACGGCGGCGGGCACGGCGGCATCCGCGTCACCGGCATTCACGAAGCCGGTGATCAGCGACTCGGAGTACTACATGAACTACGTTCAGCCGCGGGCCGAAGAGGCATTCGGCACGGATGTGAAGGTGGGTTCCGAGTCGACAGGGCAGGGCCAGCAGGCGGCGATCGCACAGGCCGAGGCCATCGATCACAAGTACGCCTCCGGCAACCCGGTTGCCGCATCCGGGCTGGCCAAGCTCGAGGCCGAGTCGATCAAGACCGGCAAGAGCCCGCAGTGGCTGAAGCACCTGTACAAGCAGGCACCCACGACGCAGAAGGCGAAACTGCTGACGATCCTCGTCGAGTTCGACCCGAATGCGAAAGACGACTTCACGGATGTGCAGGTGCCGACGGCGTTCGGCGAGAAGACCTGCAAGCCCGGTGACGTGCAGAGCGGCCCGCTGCACAACAACATCACCAACCCGGCGACGCTGGATCACCCCGACAACAACTCGATGTGGGTACCCGACTTCTCCTCCGACCACTTCAACAAGATGCTCTACACCAAGGACGGCATCACCAAGCGTGTGCGGACCGACCTGACCGGCCCGGACGGCAAAAAGGGCTTCGACATCTCGGGCTACACCATGAAGAACATGTACGAGGAGATGTCGCACGGCGCCTACACGGTGACCGGCCAGGCCACCCCGTGGGTCACGGTGCCGCACTCGGAGGCCTACTACGGCGCCTCCACCTGCAGCCTGAACGACAAGGGCGAATGGGAGGCCGGCGCGATCCAGGACATGCAGGGTCACCCCGACAACCCGCTCGGACCGGGTCAGCTGCCCATCGACGCGGTGGCGGCGCTGGCCAAGGCCCAGCCCAACTTCCCCTGGGCGGAGTACGACCAGGAAGACCAGGGCGACCGTGACGGCGACGGCAACTACAACGAGCCCGATGGCGTGATCGACCACGTGGTGCTCGTGCACGCGGGCGAAGACAAGTCGGGCAACGGCGGCAAGCAGGGCACGTACGCCATCTGGGCGCACTCCTCCGCCGTCGCCGGCGGCGCACCGATCCCGGGCACCAACCTCACGCTGTCGAACTACATCGTGCAGCCCGAGGATGCGGGCGTCGGCGTGTTCGCCCACGAGTACGGTCACGATCTCGGTCTGCCCGACCTGTACGACACCTCGGGCGAAGCCGACTCCGACATCGACTTCTGGGACCTGATGGACAGCGGTTCGCACTCCGGACCGATCTTCCAGTCGATGCCGACCCACATGGGCATCTGGGACAAGTGGGTGCTCGGTTGGGCCAACCCCGTCGAGGTCAACCCCGGTGACGGCACCAAGACCCACCTGATCAGCCAGAGCTCGCGCCCCATCAAGGGCACGGAAGACGGCGTCAAGATCAACCTGCCCGACAAGGTGGTCAACCTCACGACCCCGCACAGCGGGACCAAGGCGTGGTACACCGGCTCCGACCAGTCGTGGGCCGACGTGCGACTCAGCCGCAGCGTCGACGTGCCGGCCGGCACGGACTCCAAGTTCTGGATGTGGAACGACTACATCATCGAAGAGGACTGGGACTACGGCTTCGTCGAGGTCTCGACCGACGGCGGTTCCACCTGGAACGAGCAGAAGGTCTACGGCGAAGACGGCACCGAGGTGTCCACTCCCGACAACTACGGTGACCCGAACGGTCGCATGGGCGACTACGGCGGAAAGAAGTACGGCCTGACGGGCGACTCCGGCGGATGGACCCACCAGTACGTCGACCTCTCCTCGTACGCGGGCAAGACGGTTCAGGTTCGCCTGCGCTACGCCACCGACGCGGCCTTCCAGGAGCGCGGCTGGTTCGCCGATGACTTCTCGCTCACGAGCGGTGACACCACCGTCTGGAGCGACGACGTCGAAAGCGGCGCGGATGGCTGGACCGAGCAGGTGGCGAGCTTCGCCGGCACGACGGGCCAGGGATGGCACATCGACAGCGGCACGCTCATCAAGGCGCAGTACTACCTGGTCGAGTGGCGCAACTTCGACGGCTTCGATGAGGGCCTCAAGTACGCCTACAACACCGTGTACAGCGACGACGCCTGGAAGGTCGAGAAGCTGAAGTACAACGCTCCCGGTGCCCTTGTCTGGTACCGCGACACCACCTTCGGTGATGGCGACGACGCGGTGAACCACGTCACGGAGAACCTCACGGCCCTGCCGAGCGGTGGAGCGAAGGGCGGTCTGCTCATCGTGGACAGCCACTTCGACCCGCTGCGCCGAACCGGAGAAGCGGCGGCGCACGACCCGTCGACGCTGAAGAACCTGCCGTCGCGCGCGAACTCGTCGAACGACGCGTTCGGCACGCAGCGCACCTACCCCTTCAAGGAGTGCATCTCCGATGCCTCCTACAAGGAGTACTGCACGCAGGTTCCGGCCCTTCCCGCGGTGAAGACCTTCACCGACAACAAGGGTTGGGTGCCCGGACTCGAGGTTCGTGACGACGGTCTGTACTGGCGCTACGCCGAAGGCTCCGTCGTGGTGCCCTCGGTCGGCGAGGCTCCGTACACGACCCGCATCGTGAACCCCGACGGTTCACCGGCGACCGACTACTACGGTGAGGACCTCGGCTTCACTGTGGCGGGAACGGGCAACCCGAAGGACTCGGGTGTGGGCTTCGGCACCACGGTCGATGTCCTGGGCAACCTGCTCGGAAAGGTCTCGTTCATCAAGATCACGGCGCCGCGCGCGGGCTGACACCCGCACACCGCACCACGGACCCCCGCACCCGCATCGGGTGCGGGGGTTCGCCGTGCCGGGGCGCGGCGATGCGAGACCGGGAGACACGCCCTAGGCTCGTCAGAGTGCAGAACGCCGCCCCGTCGTCGCCGCGCGTCGCCCTGCTGGGGCCCGTGCTGGTCGCCGCGCGCGACGGCGGCATGACGGAGCCGCCCGGATCGCTCGCGAAGGCCCTCGTCGCGATCCTCGCCGGCGACGGCCGGCGTGCGCCCCGCCGTCCGGTGAGCACGTCCGCCATCATCGAGGAACTGTGGGGCGAATCGCCGCCGCGCAATGCCAAGGCCGCCTTGCAGACCCTCGTCTCACGGTTGCGCACGGTCACGGTCGACGGGCTGGTCGTATCCACGGCCGCCGGCTACGGTCTCGACCTCGACGACGTGCAGACCGACCTGGGTGCCGCGCTCTCACTCGCCCAGCGCGCCGAGCACGCTCTCACCTTGGATGCCGCGCAGGCGCACGCCCTCGCGGACGCCGGCCTGGCCCACTGGCGCGGGGAACCGGGCGCTGACCTCGCCGATGCGCCGGTGCGGGCCACCCTGGAGCAGGCTGCGGGCTCCCTGCGCAGCCGTCTGGCCGAGACGCGCGCCCGGGCCCTCATGGCGAGAGGCCGGCCGGCGGAGGCGCTCGAGGACCTGGACATCCTCGCGTCGGCGAGGCCCTTCGACGACGGGCTGCAGACTCTGCGTGTGCGTGCTCTCGCCGACGCGGGCCGACGGCAGGAGGCACTTGCCGCCTACGCCGAGCATCGTCAGCGCCTGCGCGACGAACTCGGAAGCTCCCCGGGTCCGGAGTTGACCGCTCTCAACACCTCTCTCCTCCGCGAGGCGGACGCGACCACCTCGACCGGTCGCACCCGGATCGGTGTGCGCGCGGCTCCCAACGCCCTTCTCGGTCGAGCCGCCGACATCGCCGCGGTGACCGAGTTGCTGACCCACTCCCGGCTGGTGACCATCCTCGGCGCCGGCGGGCTCGGCAAGACCCGGCTCGCGCAGGAGATCGCCGGCTCCTCGAGTGAACAGACGGTCATCGTGGTCGAACTGGCGAGCGTGCGTTCCGATGAGGACGTCGCGCTCGCGCTGGCCTCCACCATCGGCATCCGCGAGGTCTCGACCAACCAGCGGATGACGGAGGTCGCCGCCCGGCCCGACGTGCGCAGCCGCATCCTGACCCAGCTGGCGGAGCGGCCGACCTTGCTGGTGCTCGACAACTGCGAGCAGATCATCGAGGGCGCGGCCCGATGGGCGGCCGACCTGCTCGCCGCCGCACCACGCCTGCGGATCCTGGCCACGAGCCGCAGTCCGCTCGCCATCAGCTCCGAAGCCGTGTACGCCCTCGAACCGCTCGCCGCGGTCACAGAAGACGGCTCACCGGCGCCCGGCCCGGCCGTGCAGCTCTTCCTCGACCGCGCCCGCGCCGTGCGGCCGGGCGCCGCCCTGCCGCTGCCGAGCATCATGCGCCTCTGCACGCGCCTCGATGGGCTGCCCCTCGCCATCGAGCTGGCCGCGGCGCGCGTGCGCTCGATGAGCGTCGAGGAGATCGAGAACCGCCTCGAGAACCGGTTCTCACTCCTGACAAGCGGCGACCGCAGCGCACCCGAACGGCATCGCACGCTCGAAGCGGTCATCGACTGGAGCTGGCGGCTGCTGCATCCGCGCGAGCGTTCCGCACTGGCGCGGCTCGCCCTGTTCACCGACGGATTCAGTGCCGATGCGGCGTCGCTGCTCACCGGAGCGGATCCGGTGGAGGACCTGCTCGATGCCCTCGCCTCCCAATCGCTGCTCTCGGTCATCGACGACGCGAGTGGCCAGGCGCGCTATCGCATGCTCGAGACCGTGCGCGAGTTCGGCCAGACCCGACTGGCCGATGACGGTGACTTCGAGCCGGCGCGCGATGCGCTGTTCGCGTGGGCGGAGGACTTCGCCTTGCAGGCGCTCCCCCGCTTCTCGCACCTGGAGGTGTTCGAAGGCGTTCGCCGGGAGCAGGACAACCTGCTCAGCGTGCTCCGGCAGGCCATCCAGCTTCGCAGGGCCGACGTCGTCTTCTCCGTGTACGGCCTGCTCACGCTGTACTGGAGCATCCGCGGAGCCCACAGCGAGGTCGTCGGCTTCACCGAGTCCGTTCTCGACGCGACCCGGCGCTACGATCCCGACGAGGCCCACGTGGCTCCGACGGCCAGCTCCTACCTGATGATGGCCGGCACGAACCTGGCGACGCGACGGCCCATCGGCCAACGCGCCGTGGTGCGGCTGCGCAACCTGCGTGCGCGTCACGTGATGTCGAATCCGACGGTCGACGGGGCGAGCCGCTTCCTGCTCGCGATGCCCGACGAATCGGCCGCGTTCGCTGCGCTCGAAGACATGCGGCACTCTCCGGATGCCGTGACGGAGTTGATCGCAATGGTCATCTCCTCGCAACTCGCCGAGAACGACGGCCGCATCGACGAGGCGTCGGCGTGGGCCCAACGCGCGTGGGATCTGGCGCAGGGGGTCGACGACATCTGGCTCTCCTCCATGTCGGCATCCATGATGGCGGAACTCGCCAGCCAATCGGCCGATCACTCGGCGGCACTGCGCTGGGTCGAGCGCGCCGAGCAGGGCCTGCGTCTCATCGGAGCGGACGACGACCTGCTGCAGTTGCACTGGACGCGCGCGGTGAACCTGGTGGGCACCGGTCAGCTCGATCAGGCCGCAGACATCTTCCGGTCCATGGTGACGGAGCAGTTCCGCATGGCCGACGGATGGGAGCTGCGCTCCCTGGGTCACGTGGGGCTCGCCGAGATCGCGCGGCTCGAGACGCGGACCGAGGATTCGCTCACGGAGTACCGGCAGGCGATGGCGGTCTTCCACGAGAGCCGGCAGAAGTTCACTCCGTGGTACGTCATGACCCTCGCGAGCTTCATCGCCGCCGGAACGGACGAACTCGCGCTCGATGCCGCCGAGGTGGCCGCACTCGCCCACCTGCTGCGCATGCGCATCATCGCCATGCGCCGGGCGCGCGCCGACTTCATCGACAAGCCGGTGCTGGGAACAGCGGTCGTGGGCTGGTCCGCCTGGGCGCTGGGCGTTCCCGCGCTGCGGGACCTCGGCCTGCGACTGCTCTGCCTCGGCGAGGTGCTGCATGCCCGCCAGGACCTGCCGTCGATGCAACTGGACCGGCACCGGGCCGCCGCGGAGCGCATCCTCGGAAGGGATGCCGTGGACCGGGAGCGGGAACGCGCCGCAACCCTGACCCCGGAAGCGGCGGCGGAGCTCGCGGACGACCTCATCAGGCAGCCGCTCCCCGCCGACTCCTGAGCGGAACGCGACGAAGGCCCTGCCCCGCGATGCGGGACAGGGCCATCTGGTGACGCGAATCAGGCCTTGCGCATGTAGGCCTTGACGGTGAGCGGCGCGAAGACCGCGACGATCACGGCGGCGCCCAGCAGCGACCAGCCGAAGTCCGCCCCGATGCCGACGCCGTTCACGAGGTCGCGCACCGCGGTCACGAGGTGTGATACCGGGTTGATGTTCGCGAACCACTCCAGCGGTGCCGGCAGCGTGTTCGTCGGAACGAACGCGTTCGAGAGGAACGTGAGCGGGAACAGCACGAGCATCGAGATGCCCTGCACGCTCGAGGCGGAACGCGCGATCACGCCGAAGAAGGCGAAGATCCACGACAGGGCCCAGGAGCACACGATCACGAGCAGTCCGGCCGCGACGACTCCGCCGATGCCGCCCTCTGGCCGAAGGCCCATGATGTAGCCCATGACGAAGGTGAGCGTCGTTGCGATGAGGTAGCGCACCGTGTCGGCGAGCAATGCGCCCGAGAGCGGTGCGATACGGGCGATGGGGAGTGACCGGAACCGGTCGAATACGCCCTTCGCCATGTCTTCACGCAGCTGCACGCCGGTGACGATCGAGGTTCCGATCACGGTCTGCACGAGGATGCCCGGGATGACGATCGGCAGGTAGTTCTGGACGTTCCCCGAGATGGCCCCGCCGAAGATGTACGTGAACATCAGGGTGAAGATGATCGGCTGGAAGGTGACGTCGAAGAGCTGCTCCGGCGTGCGCTTGATCTTCAGCAGGCCGCGGTAGGCCATGGTGATCGTGTGCGAGACGGTCTCGCGGATGCCGACGACGTTGCGGAGCTTCCGCTGCGCCCCCGGAGTGATGGTGGTGGTGGCGATGGTGCTCATGCGCGGCTCCCTTCGAGCTCGGGCTCGGCCTCTGCGGCGTCGTCTGCGTCGACGCCGTGGCCGGTGAGGGTGAGGAAGACCTCGTCGAGGGTCGGCTTGGCGACGCTCAACTCGGCCAGGTGGATGCCCGCCTCGCGCAGGGTGAGCAGCAGGTCGGCGATGCGGTCGGCATCCTGCAGCGGCGCGGTGAGGCGCGCCGCCTCGGGCGAGATGGTGGCGCTCACGCCGAGCACGCGCTCCACGGCGACGCGGGCGTCGTCGACGTCGCGGCTGTCGACGAGCCGCAGCTCCAGGCTGGACGCGCCGACCTTGGACTTGAGCTCGTCGCCGGTGCCCTCGGCCACGACGCGACCGCGGTCGATGACGGCGATGCGATCGGCGAGCTGGTCGGCCTCGTCGAGGTACTGGGTGGTCAGCAGCACGGTCGATCCGGTCGAGACCAGGCGGCGGATGGTGTCCCACATCTGGGCGCGGGTGCGGGGGTCGAGGCCCGTCGTCGGCTCGTCGAGGAAGATGAGCGGCGGCTGGGCGATGAGGCTGGCGGCCAGGTCGAGGCGACGGCGCATGCCGCCCGAGAAGTTCTTGAGCGGACGCTTGGCGGCCTCGGTCAGGCCGAACTCCTCGAGCAGTTCGCGGGCCTTGACCTTCGCCTGGCGGCTCGAGAGGCCGAGTAGCCGGGAGAACAGCACGAGGTTCTCGGTGGCCGAGAGCGTCTCGTCGACGGAGGCGTACTGGCCGGTCACGCCGATCAGCTGTCGAACGACCTGGGACTCGCGCTGCACGTCGTGGCCGAAGATGCGGGCGTTTCCGCCGTCCGGGCGCAACAGGGTGGCGAGCATGGAGATGGTGGTGGTCTTGCCGGCGCCGTTGGGGCCGAGCACGCCGTAGATGCTTCCGGTGGCGACGCGCAGGTCGACGCCGTCGACCGCCCGGTTCGCTCCGAAGATCTTGACGAGCCCGTCGGCTTCGACCGCCCAATCGGCGGTGAGCTTCTGGTTCATGGCGATCCTTTCAGGATGTGAGCCTCCGGTGATCCGGAGGAGAACTGTCATAACTGTGCGCGCCCGCGCTTACACGACGCATGCGCGCCGCTTTCAGGCGCTGTCGCGCTCTGTCAGCGGCTGTCAGAGGTGCCCGTCAGCCCTTGCGCGTCTGGGAAGCGGCGAGCCGTTGGAGGCGGCCGATGAGCGCGTCACGATCGACGTCGCCGATCGAGAGCGCCCGGGCAACGGTGCCGAGGTCGGCGACCAGGATGCCGAGCAGCACGTCGATCTGCCTGATGCGCTGGCGGTCGCGGTGCCCGCGTTTCGCGCCGCGTGAGACGGCCTCCTTCGCGGAGGCACCCCAGCCCGGACGTGATCGCCGCGGGGTGGCGCGCAACGCATCCTCATCGACGTGCGCGAGGCCGATGGAGGCGAGGGCGGCTTCGCGTTCCGCGCGCAGCAGCCGTTCGATGCCGGCGTGGTCCAGACCCGCTTCGGCGAGGGCTCCGCCCACGGCGCCGCCGTCGGCGGCGATGGCCAGCAGCAGGTGCTCGGCCTCGACGGTCGCCGACCCGCGCGAGGTCGCCTCCTCGACGGCGAGGCTCACCGTGTGGCGCATCGCGCCCACGTAGTCGTTGTCAGCCACGACGCCTCCTCAGCTCGATTCCGGCGTCTTCCAGCCGGCGGATGTGCTTCTTGTGAACGGCCTGGCGGGTCACGCCGAGCGCCTCGGCCAGCTCGCTCCAGCTCCAGCCGGAACGCAGCGCCCGCTCGACCGCGGCATCCTCGAGCCGGTCGGCGAGTTCGCGCAGGGCGAGGACCGCTGCCAGTTCGTCGGCGATGCCGCCGACGGGAGAGGGCGAAATCGGGGTCATAAGAGCAACCTAGGTTGCTCGTGGCGATTTGTCAACTCGAGTTGCTTTCATGGCGACCCGCGTTGCCCGATCGAAGGACCGTGAGCGGTTCGGCGGGGCGGCGCACGATTCCGCGAGCCCGTGCCGAAATGTCCGCGTCGACTGCGACGTAGGCTGGACGGGTGACAGCGTACGTCTCGGCCCTCGACCTCTTCTCGATCGGCATCGGCCCCTCGAGTTCCCACACCGTCGGCCCGATGAGGGCGGCGCGGGCGTTCGCGATGCAACTCGCCGAGGCGGGCACTCTGGGCACGGTGAGCCGGGTCACCGCCATCCTGTACGGCTCGCTTGGCTCCACCGGCATCGGGCATGGAACACCGGATGCGATCGTCGCGGGCCTCGCGGGACGGCGACCGGAGACGTGCGACCCCGACGACGTGCGCGGCGCCTGGAGCGGGCTGGCCAGACGCGACGCGACCGCGCCGGACGACGGGGGCCCCGGGCGGCTGAGCCTGAACGGCACGCACGTCATCCCCATCGCCCAAGACGACGTCTCGTTCGCCCCGTTCACACGGCTGCCTGCACACCCGAACGCGATGACCCTGCAGGCATGGGGCGACGCATCCTCGCTGCCGCTCGCGGAGGAGACCTACTACTCCATCGGCGGGGGCTTCATCCGCCGAGAGGGCGACCCGAGCAACCGGCAGGCGGTTCACGGACAGCCGCTGCCGTTCTCCTCCTCCGCGCAGCTCCTTGCGCTCTGCGCGTCGACCGGACGTTCGATCGCCCAGGTCGCTCGCGTGAACGAGGAGGCCATCCACGGTGCCGACGCGCTCGACGCGGGACTGGATGCCATCTGGGCCGCCATGCTGCAGTGCGTGCGAGAAGGGCTGAGCACCGAGGGGGTGCTGCCGGGCGGACTCGGCGTGAAGCGGCGGGCGCCGGCCATCCGTGCCCAGCTCGAGGAATACGACCGCCTCGGCCACCACGGGCGCGACACCTCGACGGAGTGGCTGCACGCCTTCGCCCTCGCCGTCAACGAGGAGAACGCCTCGGGCGGGCGTGTGGTCACGGCACCGACGAACGGCGCGGCGGGAATCATCCCCGCCGTCGCCCACTACTACCTGCGCTTCGTGCCCGGCGGATCCGCCGAGGGCATCCGCGACTTCCTTCTCACGGCCGCCGCCATCGGTTCGCTCGTCAAGGCCAACGCCTCGATCTCGGGGGCGGAGGGCGGCTGCCAGGCCGAGGTCGGATCGGCGTGCGCCATGGCGTCGGGGGCGCTGTGCGCGGTGCTCGGCGGCACCCCGCAGCAGATCGAGAACGCCGCAGAGATCGCGATCGAGCACCACCTGGGCCTCACCTGCGACCCGGTCGGCGGCCTCGTGCAGGTACCGTGCATCGAGCGCAACGCGATCGCCTCGTCCACCGCCGTCTCCGCCGCCCGCCTGGCGCTGCACGGGGACGGGTCGCACCTTGTCTCGCTCGACACGGTCATCGAGACCATGCGGCAGACCGGACTCGACATGATGACGAAGTACAAGGAGACCAGCCAGGGCGGCCTCGCGGTCAACGTCATCGAGTGCTGAATCCGGTCCGTCGTGTGACCCCGCGTTGCGCACGGGATCGCAGAACGCGGCCCGTCGACATAACGTGACTGCCATGTCGTTGCTCCCCCTGCCCACACCGCTCGTCTCCACCCAGTGGCTCGCCGATCACCTGGGCGCAGAGGCGCTCGTGGTGCTGGATGCGACGACACTCGCGCTGCCGACGGCTGCGGGCGGCATCCGCTGGCTGAGCGGCTACGACGAGTACCTCATCGAGGGCCACATCCCGGGCGCCCTGTTCATCGACCTGCTCGAGGAGCTCTCCGACCCGAGCGGCGAGTTCCCCTTCACCCGCCCCACCACCGACCAGGTGCGCGGTGCCCTCCAGGATGCCGGCGTCGGCGCCGAGTCTCGCGTGGTGCTCTACGACAGCGCCAACAACCGCTTCGCCGCCCGCGCGTGGTGGGTGCTGCGTTCCTTCGGCTTCGAGCGGGTGAGCGTTCTCGATGGCGGGCTGCCCGCATGGAAGAACGCCGGTCTGCCCGTGGAGACCGGGCACGTGGCGGCGACCGCGCCGGCTTCACCGTTCGAGCCGGTGGCGCAGCCGGGGTACTGGGCCGACAAGGTCGACATCGAGCAGGTGCTCGCGGGCGAGCAGAGGGCCGCTCTCGTGTGCTCGCTGCCGGCAGCCGACTTCGCCGGCGCGAGCGCCTCGCGCCCGCGTCCCGGCCACATTCCCGGAAGCCTCAGCGTTCCCTCGGCGAACCTCGTCGACCGGCAGACCAACCGGTTGCGGCCGGCTGCCGACGTCGCGGCGCAGACGGCGACCCTCGACGCCACCGAGCCGATCATCCTGTACTGCGCTGCGGGCATCCTCGCGAGCCTCGGCGCCCTCGCATTCACCGCGCGGGGCATCACGGATGTACGCGTGTACGACGCCTCACTCAACGAGTGGGCGGCCGACCCGCTCGCGCCCCTCGAGGTCGTCGCCGACTGAGGCGCTCGCCCGTCGTCGGCCTCAGAGCCAGCGCATGGTGAAGGCCCGGGCGACGATGCCGCGAGCCGGCGGCACCGCCAGCGTGCGCACGAGGGCGTTGCGCGCGCCCAGACGTGGGCCTCTCGCCGGTTTGCCCATGGCCATGTTGAAGGCCGCCTGCAGCGCGGCCTGACGAGCCGAACGGCGGCGCACGCGGTCGTAGCGGGCCAAGGCGTTCTCGTCGCCCGACAGGTGCGCGCGAATGGCTGCGACGAGGGCGACGGCGTCGAGCCAGCCGAGGTTCATGCCCTGGCCGCCGATGGGGCTGATCTCGTGCGCCGCATCCCCGGCCAGCACCACCCGGCCGGAGTGCATGCGCGTGGCGAGATGCTGGCCGGCGGTGAAGGCGCTGACGGGCTGCGCATCCCCCGAGAGGCGGATGCCGGTGCGGTCGGCGACCAGCCCGGCCAGGTCGTTGCGATCGGCTCCCGGCCAGGATCGGTCGGTGAGGGCCACCCACCGCCGACGATGCCGCGGAAGAGGGAACGACTCGACCACTCCGCCCCGCTCGAACAGAAGCACAGCCGTGGCGCCGAAGCCGGTCTCATCCGGAAAGTCCGCCATCACGTAGTGCACCGGCTCGCCGAGCGCCTCCCAGCCGATGCCCGCGGCCGTGCGCATGCCGCTGCGCAATCCGTCGGCGCCAACGATCACGCGCCCGGGCAGCTCGGCCGGGTTCTCGATCCGCGTGCCCAGGTGCAGGCTGTCGGGGGCGAGCAGCTGAAGCCGCTCTCGCAGCAGGTTCTCCGTATCGTGCTGGGGAAGCGACAGCACGAACGGGTAGTCGCGTGCGGCTTCGGCGAATCGGAGCGAGCCGAGAACCCTTCCGTCGCAGCGCACCTCGCCGCTCTCGATGCGCACGCCGCGATCGAGGGCGGCCGCGCCGACGCCTGCGGCGAACAGCGCCGCGATGGCCGGCGGATGAATGCCGATGGCGCGCGATCTTTCCGATGGGCTCACGCGCTCGTCGAAGACCTCGACGCTCGTTCCCTCCTGGGCGAGCAGGATGGCCACGAGCATGCCGACGGGGCCGGCGCCGACGACGGCGACCTCAGCCATCGCCGAAGCCGCCCCGGGTGAGCAGGTAGCGGAACGGCGAGGCCGCTCGCACCCGCCACTGCCCCGGAAGGTAGGGGGCCAACTCCTCCGGCCGGTGGGAACGACGGATGGAGGTGAGCCCGTCGGCCCGGATGAAGGAGCCGTGGAAGAACGGCGCCGTCAGTATGCCGAATCCGGCATATGCAAGGGCGCTCCGGGTGATATCGGCGTGCACGGCTCTCGGGGCGAGCCGCTCGCTGTCGGAGAGCAACGCACCGAGCGCGGCTGCGTCGAGGTGGTGGAGCAGGTGATTGGAGACGACGAGGTCGAACCGCTCCCCCTCCGCGACGAGGTCGGAGCTCAGCGCCCGGCGGAACTCGACGCCCGTCTGTGCCCCGCGTGAACGTGCGAAGGCGTCGGCGCGCGGGTCGGGATCGGCTGCGACGACGTGCAGCCGAAGTCCGTCTCGGCGTGCCCAGGCGGCGAGCTGCACGGCGAGGTCGCCTCCGCCGCTGCCTATGTCGAGCAGACGGGTGGGAAGGGTGGTCGAGAGCAGCGGCCGGATGAGGCGCCGGTAGGTGGAGCGCCAACCCGAGACGACCGTGTTGATGATGCCGAACTGCGCATAGGTCGCGTCCAGGGCGGCTCGATCGCACGCGGGATCGTCCATGAGCTCGGCGATCGCCGCATCCCGCCGGGTGAGCTCGCCGCTGAGTAGCGGGTGCAGCCAGGTGTGCGAGGCTGCCACCTACTCCCCCACGAGCACGGTCATGAGGCCGGTCTCGACGGTGAGGCCCGGGCCGAACGCCATGGCGAGCACGCGTTCCCCGTTCTGGGGAGCGTGCTCGAGCACGTGCTGGAGCACGAAGGCGATCGTCGCGCTCGACATGTTGCCGTAATCGCGCAGCGTGTCACGCGATGCCGTCACCTGCTGCGGCGACAGCTTGAGCTTGGCCTCGACCTTGTCGACGATGCTGCGCCCGCCGGGGTGGATCGCCCAGTGCGTGATGCCCTCGGCCGGGTCGGCCACGAGCTCGGGCTCGGGGGCGATGAGGGGGGCGATCGCTGCCTGGATGTGGTCGTCGATGATGGCGGGCACGTAGGTCGAGAGCACCATCTCGAAGCCGTGGTCGCCGATCTTCCAGGCCATGTCGGCCTCGCCGACGGGAGTGATGACCGTCTCGAACCGGTCGAGCGCGAGCGCCAGTTCCCCGGCGACGGGCTCCCGTGAACTGACGATGCCGGCTCCGGCGCCGTCGGCGAACAGCGAGTTGGCCACGATGAGGTCGGGATCGTTCGAGCTGCGCAGGTGCAGGGTGCAGAGCTCGGCGCTCGTCACGAGAACCACCGCATCCGCGTCGGCGAGCACGATCTGGCGCGCCAGGCGCAGCGCCGGCATGGTGGCGTAGCAGCCCATGAAGCCGAGGTGATAGCGCTGCACGGATGCCTGCAGGCCGAGCTCCCGCACGAGCATGAAGTCCGGCCCGGGTGCGTAGAACCCGGTGCAGCTGACGGTGATCACGTGAGTGACATCCGCTGCTTCGATGCCCTCGCAGGCCTCGAGGGCCGCCCGGGCGGCCTCGACGTACAGGAGAGTGGCCTGCTCGATGTACAGCTCGTTCCGAACCCGCGTTCCCGGCATCAGCAGGTCTCCCGACTCGGGGTCGAAGAACTGCCGCTCGAGGTCGCTCGGTTGCAGCGAGAGCTCCTCGATGACGGAGTACCGGCGTTCGATGCCCGAGGCGTTGAACGAGGTGGCCACCAGCCGCTGCCCCAGCCGCGAGAGCCCGGGCTGCGCCGCGAACACGTCGCGCACCTGCTCCTGCACCAGCAGGGTCGGCGGAACGACGGTTCGCAGGGCACGCAGCGTGACGGTCATGGGTCATTCCTACACGGGGGTCCCGAGCGGCGCGAGGGGGTGGCGGGGGTATTCCGGGACTGGTAGTCCGCCGCTCAGCAGTCGCAGCTGATGGCGGCCGCCGTCGAACGTGGCCCGACCAGCTCGTCGACATCGCGCCGCACGGTACCGAGCGCGGTCTCGACGGGGTAACCCTCGCGCGCCCAGTACTCGAAACCGCCGATCATGAGCTTCACGTCGTAACCGAGCGATGCGAGGGCGAGCGCCGCCTTGTCGCCGCCGTTGCAGCCGGGGCTCCAGCAGTAGACGACGAAGCGGGTGCCCGCCGCATACCGCGCCGGCACCTCCTGCTCGATCTGTCGCGTCGGGATGTGCACGGCGCCCGCCGCGTGGCCCTGGTCCCACGCGGCCTGGCTGCGGGTGTCGACGAGCACGAGCGGCGCGCCCTCCTGCTGGTCGGCGAACACGTCGCTCGCGTCGGTCTCCAGGGCGAGCTTGGCTCGGAAGAAGGCCACGGTATCAGCCGGGCTGATGAGGGATGCCTCGGGCTGCTGCACGGTCGCTGCGGTGTTCGTCATGGGTACAGCATGGCCGTCCGTGTATGGATGCCGCGGCCCGAATCCTGCCTCCGTACGCGGAAATACCGCCAGCCGCCATTTCTGCGGGCTCGGTGAAGCGGGCACCGGGAGCAGACCGCCCAGACCGCAGGAATGGTGGGTGCCAGACCTACGCGACCCACCATTTCTGCGGACTCGGTGAAGCAACCGCCGAGGCCGGAGAAAATGCGGGTTTGGGACGAGCGCCAGCCACCATTTCTGCGGTTTCGGCGAAGCGGGGCACCGGGAGCAGGTCGCCGAGCCCGCAGGAGTGGTGAGCAGCAACGCCCAGACCGCAGAAATTGTGGGTCTGGGAGGGGTGCGACCCACCATTTCTGCGGGCTCGGCGAAGGTGGGGCGGCCGGTCAGGCGGCAGACTGGGAGCATGGAGCGCAGGAACGTCGTGGTGAGCGGGGTGGTTCAGGGCGTCGGCTTCCGGTGGTCGGCACGCGCCCAGGCGCTGCGGCTCGGCGTCTCCGGTTGGGTGCGCAACACCCCCGACGGGCGGGTCGAGGCAGAGGTCGAGGGCGACGCGGATGCCGTTGCGGCGATGGTGGAGTGGCTTCGCGCGGGCCCTGCCGGCGCATCCGTGAGTGGTGTCGAGGTGCGCGAGCGCGAGCCGCTCGCCGAGATCGGGTTCGAGATCACCCGGTGATCGCCCGGGCAGCCGCGAAGAAGAAGAGCGCTGCCCCCTCCCGTCGAAGGCCGACCGTCCGTAGGATGCGAACCAGACGGAATGCGCGGCGGCGCCCCGCTGCCGCGACTCACGACACCGATGAGGAGTGAACGCTCATGATGGACATGACCAGAGACATGATGCGCATGCACGAGGCCGAGGCCGCGATGCCCGACATGGACATGGCACTGATGGCCGACTGTATCGAGGCCTGTTCGGCCTGCGAACAGGCGTGCACGATGTGTGCGAGCTGCATGATGGGCGACGGCACGGCCATGCACATGGAGATGTGCATGAACACGGCCGACATGGCCAACACGACGATGCGCATGATGCTGCGACAGAGCGGCATGATGATGGAGCCCATGATGCGCATGCTCGACGCCATGATGGTGCAGGCGCGCATGTGCGCCGATGAGTGCATGAAGCACGCGGACATGCACGAGGACTGCAAGGTCTGCGCCGAGGCCTGCCGTCAGTGCGAGATGGCGTGCTCGAAGATGATGGACTCGATGAAGGCCATGAGCGCCTGAGGAGCGCCCTGAGCGTCGAGTAGACCTACAGCGCGGCCCTCAGCACGCTGAGGCGTGCGCTGCCGATGGCGAGCACGTCGTAGACCGCGTGCAGCGCCACGGGTTCCCCCACAGACACTGCGTCGGCGAGCTCGGCGTGATGCCACACCCACGCGCGCGTTCCTGCCTCGATGAGGTCGATGGCGAGCCAGCCGTCCGAACCGGCGACGGCGAGAATGCCGTCGCCCCACTTCGCGGACGTGGCGCTCGCGACGCGCGCCCGGATGGGGCTCAGGGCGTGGCCTGCGCCGTGGTGCGTGCAGCTCGCGCCGACACAGGTCATGACGTCGGTGGCTCCGGGCGTGATCTTCGACATCATGACCTCCTCTCGACGGGTGGGACTCTTCGAGAGTAGGTGTGCGCCCGAGCCGGTGTCATCCACCGCCGTCACACCGCGCAACACTGCCGGCGCGGTTCCGCCCGCGGCTCAGGCGCCCGCGTAGAACGCCGCGACCGCGCCCGACAGGCCGGCGAGATCGTGCACGTGCGCGAGTTCGCGCGCCGAGTGCATCGACAGCAGCGGCGCCCCCACGTCGACGGTGCGGATGCCGAGGCGCGTGGCCGTGAGCGGTCCGATGGTGCTGCCGCACGGCACCGCGTTGTTCGAGACGAACTCCTGGAAGGGCACTCCCGCGGCGGCGCACGCGCGGGCCCAGAGAGCGGCACCGACGGCATCCGTCGCGTAGCGCTGGTTCGCGTTGATCTTCAGCAGCACACCGCCGCCGGCTATCGGCCGATTGACGGGATCGTGGCGCTCGGGGTAATTGGGGTGCACGGCATGGCCGCAGTCGGCCGACACGCACCACGACCCGGCGAAGGCACGCAGCCGATCGCTCGCCGAAGCGCCACGGTCATCGCCGATGCGGGTGAGCACGTCTTCGAGGAAGGGCCCGCTCGCTCCCGACCGGGAGTTGCTGCCGAGTTCCTCGTGGTCGAAGGCCGCGAGCACGGTGATGTGCTCGGCATGCGCCGGCGTCTCGATGAGTGCGCGCACTCCGGCGTAGACGGAGACGAGGTTGTCCATGCGGCCGGCGGCGAAGAGCACTTCGTCGAGTCCGAACCGGGCGGGCGCAGCCGTGTCGGCCGTCAGGAGGTCGTAGCCGGCGATCTCGGACGCCTCGATGCCGGCGCGGTGCGCGAGGTACTCGAGGATGCCCCGCTGCGTGTCATCGACGACGCCCCAGACGGGCTGCGTGTGCCGCTGCCGGTCCAGCGTCAGGCCGTCGTTGACGCTGCGGTCCAGGTGGATGGCCAGCTGCGGAATGCGCAGGAGCGGACCCGTGCGCACGAGCACCTCGCGGCCGTCGAGGGTGAGGATGCGACCGGCCAGCTCGAGCTCCCGGTCCAGCCACGAGTTCAGCAACGGCCCGCCGTAGATCTCGACGCCCGCCTGCAGCCAGCCGGCCGAGAGCAGATCCGGTTGGGGCTTGAGCGCGAACCCCGGCGAATCGGTGTGCGCGCCGAGGATGCGGAACGGCGTCGTTCCTCCGGCGGCCTCCGGAACGCGCCAGGCGATGAGGGCACCGTCGCGCACGACGACGTAGTCCCCCGGCTCGGCCGGCCACGCCTCCGCTTCGCTCAGGCGTTGGAAGCCGGCCGCCTCGAGCAGCCGAGCAGACTCGGCGGCGGCGTGGTACGAGGAAGGCGATGCCTGGAGGAAGGCGGTGAAGTCGGAGATGTACGCGTCGACGCTCATCCTCTTATCCAAGCACTCGCCGACCCGCGCACTGCCCTTGCGCCCGCGGGGGCGCGGGCGCACGCTGAGACGAAGCGGAAAGGAGCACCATGGCCATCACGACCATCGAACACGAACCGCCCTACCAGGTGGGCTACTTCGTCGGCAGCCTGTCGAGCCAGTCCATCAACCGGCAGCTGGCCAACGCCCTCATCGGGCTCGCTCCACCTGAACTGGAGTTCAGCGAGATCCTCATCCGCGACCTGCCGCTCTACAACCGCGACTTCGACCCCGACTATCCGCAGGTCGCGCGGGACTTCAAGGCGTCGATCGCGGGATGCGACGCCCTGCTGTTCGTGACGCCGGAGTACAACCGGTCTCTTCCCGGAGCGCTCAAGAACGCGATCGACTGGGCGAGCCGGCCCTACGGCGAGAACGTCATCAGCCGGAAGGCCTCCGCGGTCATCGGCGCCTCGAGCGGCGCGATCGGAACGGCGCTCGCCCAGCAGAGCCTGCGCGGCATCCTGAGCTTCTGCAACGCCCCGCAGATGACATCGCCCGAGGCGAACATCCAGGTCTCACCGGGATTGATCAGCCCGGAGGGCGAAGTGACGAACGAGGGCACACGGGAGTTCCTGGCCTCGTACATGCAGCAGTTCCACGAGTTCATCGCGCGCGTGCTGACGGTGCTTCCCCCGCACGCCTGAGCGGGCAACCGCCCGACGCGGCGCTCAGACCAGCCGGATCGCCGCCTGCAGCCGGGTGCGCACCTCGAACAACTCGGTCCCGTTGATGCGAGCCGCACCCGGCACCCCCTCCCGCAGCAGACCCGGAAGCCGGGACTGCTCGACGAGTGCGGTCACCGCGCCGCGCGCGCTTCCGAGCACCTCGAGCGACGCCGGTGCGGCGTCGTCGGGAACCACGATCACCAGAGCGGTGAACCGCACGCGTGCAGCCCGAGCGACGCGCTTGGCACGCAGCACGAGGTCGTGCATCGGTCGCTCGCCGCCCACAGCATCGGCCACCAGCTCGCCGCGGCGCACCTGAACCGGCTCGCCCCAGTCCTCGCTCTGCAGGGCGAACAGCCCTGCAGGCCCGAGCACGATGTGGTCGAGCTTGGCCGGGGTGACCGCGGCGTCGGTCGCGACATCGTGCCAGACGGTGTAGCCGATGCCCAGCGTGGAGACCTGCCGAGCCGTCGCCTCCTCGGCCAGTGCGTTGGCCAGCAGGTGACGGATGCCGCGGGGGGCACTGCGCACCAGTTGCTCGTCGTAGGGGTCCGCGATCGGTTCGCCGCGGCCGACCCACTCGCGAAGGTGCTCGAGGTAGTACTCACGCGACCAGCCCCCGGGGTGGCCGAAAATGCGCGCGGGAGGGCGCGAGTCGGCTCGCTGCCGTTCCCGCGGCGTTGCCCAGGCCCCTCGCGGCTCATCGGAGGTCGCCAACGGGCGCCCTCGGTCATAGGCGGCACGAGCCGTCGGAGTTCCCACCTGCTCCCAAGCGATCTGCACGGCATGGAAGCGTGCGACGTCGCCCCCACGGTCGGGGTGGGTCTCGCGCAGCAGCCGGCGGAACGCCCGCTTCAGCTCGTCCTCCGTAGCCGACGCACGCACGCCCAGTACCTCGTAGGGCGTGGAGGCGAGGGGGCTGTCGGCCATGACTTCGAGAGTAACCGCATCGCCGAGTGCGATCGTTCACGAAGGCCGCCGTACCGATAGAGTGTCGCCGATGCGCTGAGGGTGGCGCAGCGGCACAGGCCATGCGCGCTCATCGCGGCGATGGCGATGGGGGGACATCGGTCGTGCACAGGACTTCTCACGCAGGCGGACGACGCGTCGCGGGCACAGCGCTCGCCATGGCCGTGGGCCTGATCGCCCTGGCCGGCTGTGCAGGCGCTCCTCCGGCCCCGGCGAAGACCATCGTCGTCACCGTCACCCCGACCGCAGACCCGAAGCCCGCTGCACCGACGCCGTCGCCGCTGCCCGACATCGACGTCCAGATCGCCACCGCGCCGCCGCCGTCCCCCAACGCCCCTGCGCCGGTCATCGAGCCGGGACCGGCGACCGACAACGGCGCCGTCGCCGGCGCCATGGGGCCGGCCGTCTCGGATGCGAACGGCCAGCTGCTCAGCTACACCGTCGTGAGCGGGGACAGCTTCTTCGAGATCGCCCAGCGCTTCGACCTGCCGCAGCAGCAGCTGCTCCGGATGAACCCGCAGATCCACGATCTCGGAGAGACCATCTACATCGGGATGGTCATCAACCTCGACTGGACGAAGACGGGCTGAGGATGCCGCCGGCGACGAGCTCCCGCACGGCCGGAAGCAGCGCATCGGCGAGCGCAGAGGGTTCGATCTCAAGCAGTTCGGCGAGAGCCCCGATGATGGCGCCGACCGGAAGCTCGCCGTCGCTGGCGCCCACGAGAGCGGCCAGCCCGGTATCGGCCGCGATCGCGCGGCCGAAGCCGCCGCCCTGGTGCAGCACGATGGCGGTGGGGTTCTCCTCCCCCGGCCAGTAGTGCCGTTCCTCGGTCACGTCGGGCGCGACCACCAGACGCGCCTCGGCGAGCCGGGCATCAGCGTCCTCATCGTCGGAGCCCAGTGCGTCGATGCCGGCCAGGCAGCGCTCGAGGTGGTTGCCGAGAGGGTCTGCGGCCTCGCCGAGCGGCCCGTGCAACGCCTCGGTCCGGCGCAGAGCAGGCGTGCCGGCCGGTCGACGCAGCACCACGTAGCCGAACCCCACCGAGGCGACCTCGCGCAGGCGGAAGTCATCGAGCCACGCCTCGTAGAGCCGGTCGAAGTCATGGCCGGGCCGGGTGCCGCCGTCGCGGATCCACGTCTCCGCATACTCGGCGGGGCTCTGCACCTCGCGCTCGATCACCCAGTACTCGAGGCCGACGCCGTCGAGCCAGCCGGCGACGCGCGCGAGTCCGTCGACCTGCGCGTGGTACTCCCAATTGCCGAGGAGCTGGGCGGTGCCGCCCGCAACGAGGTGGTCGGCGGCACCCGTGAGCACCTCGCGCACGAGGGCATCGCCGACACGACCGCCGTCGCGGTACTCGTACTCCGGCACGCCCTCGACGCGGGGAGTGATGACGAACGGCGGGTTGGAGACGATCCGGTCGAAGCGCTCTCCCGCGACCGGCTCGAACAGCGATCCGGCGCGGAACTCGATGTTGTCGATCTCGTTCAGCCGGGCGTTGAGCTCGGCGATCCACAGCGCGCGGCGCGAGATGTCGGTCGCCACGACCCGACCGGCGTGCCGGGCGGCGTGCATGGCCTGGATGCCGCAGCCGGTGCCGAGATCGAGCACGCTCTCGACGGCGCTCGTGAACATGAGGCCGCTGAGGGTGAGTGATGCGCCTCCCACCCCGAGCACGTGGTCCTGCCGCAGCGGTCCCCCCGAGACCAGTTCGCCGAGGTCGCTGATGATCCACCAGTGCGCGTCGCCCGCGGCATCCGTGAACGCATAGGGGCGCAGGTCACGCGACGGCCGCATGATGTGCCCGGCGCCCCGGCTGGACGGGGCGACGGATGCGACCAGGCCGAGTTCCTCGGCGCCGGTGACCGTCAGAGTGGGGAGCGCCTCGGCGAGAGCGCTGCGCGGAACGGCCATGCCGAGCACGAAGAGCTGCGCGAGCACGGCGACCGGCGGCAGGTGAAGCAGGCGGTCGCGATGGGCCTCGAGCGCACGACGCGCGGGCACCCGGTGACCGCGGTGCAGGGCGGTCGCGGCGTCCGGCCCCCAGAGGGAGTCCAGGGCCGCCACGGTGTATCCGGCTGCGGCCAGGTCGGTGCGCAGGTCGTCGACGAGGCTCATGCCTCCATTGAACCGCGGATGAGGTGCACGCGCGTGCCCGACCGGCGCGGCGTGCGGGCGAAGAGGCCGCGCAGCCGCAGGTGACGCTCGTGGGCGGCGCGCCGGCGGCGCACCTCGAGCTCGCGGTTCAGTCGCTCATCGTCGGCGCGGAAGAGGGCGTAGGTGACGTAGGACGAGATCATGATGCACTCCAGAGGGCGGATCTTTTCGGGGATGCCTCCAGCGTGCGACGGCGGATAGGGAGTCGGATCAGGGCGTGCACCCCACCCCAATGGGGGCGGACCCTTTCCCGGCCGTCCAGCAGACTCGCGGGCGCTGTTCACGCCCAGTTCAGTTCCGAGTGGTGTGATGAAGGGGTGATAGCTCGTACGGCCGAGTACCCACGACCGGACCACTTCCTCCTGCACATCAGCGACACGCATCTGCTGGCGGGCGGCAACCGCCTCTACGGCTGCGTCGACAGCGCGTCCCACCTACGACGTCTCATCGCCGAGGTCGAGGCCTCCGACGGACGCCCCGAGGCCATCGTCTTCACCGGCGACCTGGCCGATCGCGGCGAGGCGGATGCGTACGCGACATTGCGCAGCATCGTCGAGCCCGCGGCAGAGCGGCTGGGGGCGAAGGTGATCTGGGTCATGGGCAACCATGACGAGCGAGGCGCCTTCCGCAGCACGCTGCTCGGCGAACTCCCGAGCACCGATCCCGTCGACGCGGTGCACTGGCTCGGCGGCCTGAGGGTGATCGTGCTCGACACGAGCGTTCCCGGCCACCACTGGGGCGAGGTGCGCACCGACCAGCTCGCGTGGCTGGCCCGCGAGCTCGAGACCCCGGCGCCCGACGGCACCATCCTCGCGATGCACCACCCGCCGATCCCGAGCGTGCTCGATCTCGCGGTGTCCGTCGAGTTGCGCGACCAGGCCTCCCTCGCCGGGGTGCTTCGGAATTCCGACGTACGCTCCATCATCGCCGGGCACCTGCACTATTCATCGACGGCGACGTTCGCGGGCATCCCGGTGTCGGTTGCTTCTGCGAGCTGCTACACCCAAGACCTCAACGTGCCGGTCGGGGGAACCCGCGGCCGCGACGGGGCCCGCGCCTTCAACCTCGTGCATGTCTATCCCGAGACGGTGCTGCACTCCGTCGTTCCGCTCGGGGAGTACCCGGCGCTCGACTACGTGGATGCCGCCGAGACGAGCCGCCGCCTCACGGCCGAGGGCGTCAGCATCCAGCCGGCCGCTATGCGCCCGCTGCCGCGAGTCCGACAGGATCCGACGCCGACGACGCCCCTGACCGTGCCGGTGTGACCTTCTCCCACGGGGCCGGGAACGGGAAGTAGCGCTCCAGGAATTCCGTGACGACGCGGGTGCGCTCCTCGACCCCGATCTCGGGCTTCGAGCCGTCGTTCAGGCAGAACATGTCCCGATCGCGGCGAGCGAGGAGGCGCTCCATGGCGGCGGGTGCCTCGCGCAACGTGGTCTCGATGTACTTGACGCGTGCCTGCGTCTGCACCACGGCGCGCCCGCTCATGAGCGAGTAGTAGTGGTAGAGCGAATTGGTGACCGAGATGTCGCTCGCGGAGCGGAACCGGCTCGCGGCCGTCCGGGCGAACTCGGGGGCGAACTCCTGCTCGAGCTCGTTCATGACGCTGACCCGCAGCGGGGCGGCGCAGTGCTCGAGGTGACGCGTGGTCACGGCTCCGAAGCGGTCCTTCAGGAGGGCACGGTTCACGCGAGCGGCGTTCTCGAACCCGCTGCGCGTGGGATCGGACTCGCCGAGCCCGATACGCGTCGATGCCTCGACGAATTTGGTGATGCCGCCCGGGGAGAAGAACAGGTCGGGTGTCACCGGGCGACCGAAGAACATGTCGTCGTTGGAGTAGAGGAAGTGCTCGGCGATGCCCGGGATGTGGTGCAGCTGCGACTCGACCGCGTGCGAGTTGTGGGTGGGCAGTACCTCGGGGTCGGCGAAGAACTCCTCGCTGCGCATGATGCGCACGCGCGGGTGCTCGGCCAGCCACTCGGGCGCGGGCGAATCGGTGACGATGTAGATGGTGCGCACCCAGGGTGCGAACATGTAGACGCTGCGCAAGGCGTACTTCAACTCGTTGATCTGCCGGTAGCGCGCCTCGCTGTCGTCGCCCTCGCCGACGACGTAGGCCTGCATGCGCTTGGCGCGTTCGCGCAGGAACTCCGCGCTCGAGCCGTCGACCCATGAGAAGACCATGTCGATCGGGAAGCGGATGTCGCTCGCGAGCGGCACGAACATGTTCTCGAGGGTGCGCCAGCGACGACCGTACACCTCGACGGAATCCTCGACCGCCTCGGATCGAGGCAGCCGGGTGCGCATGACGGCATTGGGCCGCGGCGCCACGATCTCGTCGTCACCGAATCGCCAGAACTCCAGCTGCATGGCGGCATCGGCGCCGAACTGCAACTGCCCGAACGGCTCGACGCGCGGGCGGTAGAGCCGCAGTACGTCGGCCTTGCGCTTGGATGAGAGGCTGCCGTCGGCGATAAGCACGTCGGGAACGTCGTGACCCACGGTGCGCGAGTAGAACGGCTCACCGGCGAAAGCGGTTGCGAGAGCCGCGGTCACCTGACGGCGGGCGCGCCGATCCACGGCGATCACGGGCCGGTCCCCCGATCCGCGCACGAGCAGGAACTCGAGCCCCGCGTCGATGAGGGCGTCACGGACGGCGAGGAGGTCTTCGACCATCGAGCCCTGTGGCGTGAAGTGGTCGGCTGCGAGAGCATACCGACCGCTCCGCAATACGATGTCGTCGCGCGCGTGCATGCGACCCCCCTCCCCTGTCCGTGGCCGAGTCTTCATTGTAAGCGGCCTACCTGTGGGCCGGCCCCGCGGGCGAGGGAGGAGGCTCAGGAGCGGCCGGCGCGGAAGACCGCCTCGGTGCGGCTCGTGGCTCCGAGCTTGCGCAGGATGGCGGAGACGTGCACGCTCGCGGTCTTGCCGCTGATGAACAGGCGCTCGCCGATCTGCCGGTTCGAAAGGCCCTCGGCGATGAGGTCGAGCACCTGCTGCTCCCGCGCGGTGAGGCTCGCGTCGGCGACGGTGCTCTCGCGGGCGATGACGCCGCCCGCGCCGGCGAGGGGCAGCCCCGCGGATGCCGCCAGCCGGGTCGCATCCGTTGCCACCAGCCCGAGGCCGAGTGCGCTCGCCCCATCCAGCGCCTGCTGCAGCTCGGCGCGGGCCGCGGCACGGTCTCCGGCGACCAGGAGCGCTCGGCCGAGCTGCAGGCGCGCGTAAGCAGGGAGCAAGCGCGGCGCCGTCGGGTGCACGGCCAGCTCGACGGCCGTTCTCCAGAGTACCGGATCGGTGCCCGTGCCCCCGCTGCCGAGCTCGGCCTCGACGAAGGCCGACCAGATGTCGGCGGTCGGCCAGAACGAGAGGAGCGCGAGCTCGTCGCGGATGCGGCGCTCCTCGATGGCGAGGTCGACATCGCTCCCGCCCTGTTCCCGCAACGCCGCGAGGGCGCGCGCGGCGTTCCACAGCAGCGGCAGTGCGTACGCCGGCATGGTGAACCGGCCGGAGTCGAAGACCACCTCGGCCTCCTGCCAGGCTGCGCGGGCGTCACCAGTGGCCAGCGCGATCTCGGCGGCCAGCCGGTCCACGCCCAACCGGGTCTGCAGCTCGATGTCGGCGATCTGCGCCATGAGCGGCCGCAGTGCGCGGAACTGCGCCGCAGCGCCCGCGGGATCGCCGCGCCACAGCCGGGCCCCGAGACGGGCACGCTGCAGGTAGACCCGGAACGCGGGCTGGGGATCCAGCGCGAGGCCGCGTTCGATCAGTGCATCGGCCCGGTCCCACTCGGCGAGGGCGATCAGCGGATCCACCGCGTTCGAGGCCAGGATGACCCCCGAGCTGCGTTCAACTCCGAGCGCCCTGGCTCGGTCGAGGCCGCTCTGGGCGAGTTCGATGGCCTCGTCGTGGCGCCCCAACAGGTACATGACGTCGGAGGAGTTGACCCAGTACCGCAACAGAGCGCTGCCGTCGCCGCGTGCCAGGTTGCGGGCGCGCTGCAGCTGGTCGAGGCCGCGCTCGATCTCGCCCATGTGCACCCGGCACACCCCGGCGATGTTGGAGGCGATCGACGCATTCCGGTGCCAGCCGTTCTGCTCGGCCAGCGGAAGCGCCTCGTCGGCGAGCGCGATCGCCTCTTCGAGCCGGCCCTCGACCATGAACCGTCCGGCGAGGGCGGTGGTGATGCCGGTCAGGAGCTCCTCGTCGCCATCGCGGGCGAGCTCGCGCGCCTGCTCGAGCAGCTCGATGCTGCCCGGCCGGCCGGTGTTCGAACGGTACATCGCCTTGTCGCGCAGCAGCCGGGCGTACAGCGGATCCCCCGGCTCGCACTCGCGCAACCCCAGGTCGACCATGGCGAGTGCCCGCTCGCCCTCGCCCGCGTTGCGCAGGTGCGACGCCGTGCGGCTGATCAGCTCCACCTTGCGCATGCCCGCGACCGCCTCGGCGTCGGCCACGTCGTCCCAGAGTTCGATGGCCCGCTCGCCCATCTGGGCGGCCGTGGCGTAGGCGTAGGCCGCTCTCGCCTCCCACATAGCGCGCATGGTCGCAGGGAAGGCGCGCTCGAAGTCGCGGGCGCCGAGGAAGTGGTACGAGATCTCGGCCGCGACCCGGCGCGTGGCCGCCTCGGCCTGGAACGCCTCGGCGTAGCGCGCGTGATACCGGGCCCGCTCACCGGGCAACAGGTCATCGAGGATCGCCTCACGCACGAGGGCGTGGTGGAAGGCGTAGGCGTCGCCGTCGATGCGCAGCACGCCGCCGATCACCGCCTCGCGGGCCGCCGATTCGAGCTGCGCCGCGGTTCCGTCGAAGACTCGGGCGAGGCGCTCGTGCGGCACGGAGATGCCGCCGGTCGAGATGACGCGCAACAGCGTCTGGGCCGGTTCGGAGAGGCGCTCGTAACGGGCGAGCAGCAGCTCACGCAGGGTGTCGGGTATCTCGTCATCGAGCGCGCAGGCCTCGATGCCGAGAAGCTCCTCGACGAAGAACGGGATGCCGTCACTGCGATCGAAGACGGTCGCGAGCTCGGCATCCGTCAGCTCGTCGCCACGGATCGAGCGCACCTGCTTGCGCACCTGGGCGCGCGTGAGCCGGTGCAGCTCCCAGCGATCGACCGCACGGTTGCGCTCGACCTCGGAGAGGAACCCCCGCACCGGGTGACCACGGGTGACGTCGTCGGTGCGATAGCTCAACACGAACAGCACACGACCGGCGGTCATGGCCCGCAGGAGGAAGCGCAGCAGCGACAGGCTCGCGCCGTCGATCCAGTGGAGGTCTTCGACGATGGCGACGACCGGGCGGGTACGGGAGAGCGTCTCGAGCACGACGGCGACCGCCTCCTGCAGTTGGCCGCTGCTGACGGCACCGCTCGTGGCGACCTCGGGAATCGCCTCGTCGCCGAGTTCGGGAAGCAGGGCGGCGAGCGCCGCGCGGCCCGGGCCGGCCGCCGCGAGCACGGCGTCGGCACCGACCTGCGCGATCAGTTCGCGCAGCAGCGCCTTCACCGGCGAATAGGGCGGAGCCACCGCCCCCAAATCGACGCACTGGCCCTTCACGAGGGAGGCCGACCCGCCGACGGCCGCTTCGAACTCCGCGATCAGGCGACTCTTGCCGATGCCCGCCTCTCCCCCGATGACGACGGCGCGCGGGGAGCCGGCTGCCGCCTCGGCGAGGGCCGACTGCAGGCGCCCGAGCTCGGCCGAGCGGCCGATCATGCTTGGACTGGACGGTGTCACGACTTCATCGTGCCACCAGCCACCGACATCCGGGTGACCCTCCGCGGACGTCGGGGATGCGGCCGCCAGGCTCACGCGGCGGCGTGGCGATGCTGGTGCGTGCGTACGTGGTGCCGGCGACGAGCGGGCTCGGCCGGAGCCTCGGGCTCCGACTCGAGCCGCTCCTGTTCGCTGCGGCGGTGATGCAGCGCGATCTCACTGACGCGCACATCGTCGGCATGCTGGCTGAGGGCGAGATAACCGGCTGAGAACTGCATGATTCCTCCTGGACGTGAACTCCTGCGACACGTCTACAGTGCTCGCTAAGGCACCCCGGCCAGATCGGGAGGATGCCCTATCTTCGCCTCGTGCGGCCGCCCCAGCCTGAGGTGCCCGCCCCCCTCAGGCGGTGGGTTCACCCAGACTGAGCATCAGGCGATTCGCCCACGCGAAGAAGGCCGCCGCCTGCACGAGGTCGGCGATCGCCGCATCGTCCAGGCCCTCGTCGCGCAGGGCGGAGACGTGCCCGCGCGTCAGGGCCGGCGGCGTGGCGGTGAGCGCGACCGCGGCATCGACGATCGCCCGCCAGCGCGGCCCGAGGTCGGCATCCGTGCCCTCGTCGAGCAACCGCTGGACGTCGTCGGCCCGCTTCGAGTGGTGGCTGGCGAAACGGGCGTGCACGCTCGCGCAGAAGATGCACCCGTTGGCGCGGCTCACGGCCGTCGCCGCGAGTTCCCGCTCGGCGCGCGGCAGTCCGCCGTCGGTGTTGTAGAAGATGTCCTTGTCGGCTCGGGTGCGCGCCCCGAGCACCTCGGGGTCGCGCGCGAGCAGCGCGAAGTACGGGCTCTTGGCACGTGCCGCCTCCACGAGGCCCTCCCAGGTGCGTTCCGTGAACTCCTCCTCGGGCAGGGGCGCCAGCCACGGCTCCCAGCCGAGGTTGTCCTGGGTGAACGCGAGCGGCCGGAGCGAGCTCCCTGCCGTTGCATCGATCTCGGACGTGGCATTGGCGGCGCTCATGCGATCAGCTCCCATCCGGCCACGACGCGCACCTGGAAGGTGAGGAACGAGACGAGCTGCGACAGGGTGACGATCTCGTCGACGCTCCAGCCGGCATCGGCGAGGGCCTGCAGGGCGGATGCGTCGGCCTCGCGCGGGCGGAAGACCAGCAGGTGGGCGTGGTCGATCGCGGCGGCGAGCCGCCCTCCGAGGGCGCGCCGGTGCGCGTCGGCGACCCGGTAACGCGGCCCCTCGACGCTCTCGATCGCGAGGGGACCATCGGGGAAGACTCCGTAGGGGCCCGTTGTGGCGGCCAGCAGGACCTCGCTGTGCACCACGTCGGCGATGCCGGTGACGGGATCGAGACTGCGCAGGCGTGCGAGATAGTGCTCGGCCGCGGGTGAGGCGCCGTGCACGCCGGCGACGAACGCGGCGACGGCGAGGCGTTCCCGGGGACTCGGGCCGGTTCTCGTCACGGCCGGGAACAGGCTGTCATAGGCGAGCTGGGCGTTGCGGCGCGTCTCGGGCCGGCTGCGCCGGAGCGCGTCGATCCGCGAGCCCTGCCGAACACCCAGCAGGGCGTCGATCACATCGGGTGGGGTGGACATGGGTGGTTCCTCCTCGGAGCGTTTCAGTGGTGGTGATGGTTCAGTGGGTTCAGGCAGGTCTCGTGAGCTGCTCACACGGATGCCAGCGTGCCGATGCCCAGCGCAGGGGCGACGGCTGAGGCGGTCAGCTCGATCGATCGCAGGGTGAGCTCGTGGCCCGGGTCGACGGAGTGAACCTGGAAGGCCACGTCCGTTGCGCGCGCGAGCGTGGCATCCGCCGAGAGCGAGGCCACCACATCCTCGACCGCCCCGATGTGCGTGTCGGTGCCGGCGATGAGGTCCGCGAGCTCATCACTCTCGAAGCGGTGGCCGGCCGCTGCGAGCGAGGCGGCGGCCCGCCGCAACCCGCGTTCCGACACGGCGAGCAGCCGCTCGCGATCATCGCCGACGACGAGCGTGCGCGAGGCGAGGATGCGCGGCGGGACGTTCGCGGGCAGGGCATCGAGGTAGGCGTCGATGATGGGCTGCTGCACCTCGGCCAGGGCGGCACGGGGCCGGTCGGGAGGTCGCGGCTGCGTCCGCGAGAGCAGCAGGCCGTCGCCGGCCCGTCCGGCACGCGCTCCGCCCTCGACGGAGAACGTCGCCTGCCAGATGCGGTCGCCGAGGCCGGGGGCCGGCGGGTAGAGGGTCGGGCCGGCGAGCAGCCCGCGAAGCCGCTCGAGGTGCTCCCCCAGCAGCCGTCCGCGATCCTCGCTCCGCCGGCCGAACACGCCGAACGACGAGGCCGTTCCGCCGCTGCCGACGCCGAGTTCGAAGCGGCCGCCCGAGAGCGTGTCGAGCACGGCGGCGTCTTCGGCCAGCCGCACCGGGTCTTCGAGGGGAAGCGTCACGATCGCCGTCCCCAGGCGGATGCGGTCGGTGAGGGCCGCCGCCGCGGCCAGCAGCACGAGCGGCGAGGGGAGGCCGCCCTCAGCACCGTTGAAGTGGTGCTGGGCGACCCAGGCCGTGTCGAATCCGTGCCGCTCGGCGTGCCGGACCTGCTCGAGGGCGTAGGAGTAGCGCTGTGCGGCATCGGCATCCTCGAGCAGCCGGGTGAAGAACCCGAGGCGCGTCATGCCGCCACCGCCTTCGGCACCGGAACAGCCGCGAGCAGATCGCGGGTCACGTCGTGCTCAGGCGCCTCGAAGACCTGCTCCGCTGTTCCCGTCTCGACGAGCCGGCCGCGGCTGAAGACCGAGACCGTGTCGGCGATGCGCCGCACCACCGCGAGGTCGTGCGAGATGAACACGTAGGTGAGCCCCAACTGGGTCTGCAGCGAATCGAGCAGTTCGAGGATGCGGGCCTGCACCGTGACGTCGAGGGCCGACACCGCCTCGTCGAGCACGAGGATGCGCGGGTCCAGGGCGAGCGCCCGGGCGATGGCGACACGCTGGCGCTGGCCGCCGGAGAGTTCGCGCGGACGCCGGAAGAGCAGGGCGGCATCCAGCGCCACCCGGTCCACGAGTTCCGCCGCGCGCTCGGCCGCCTGCGCCCGACCGATGCCGAGGTTGCGCAGCGGCTCGGCGACGATGGCACTCACCGTCTGCCTCGGATCGAGGGAGCCGAACGGATTCTGGTAGACCAGCTGCACGCTGCGGCGCAGTCGCCGCAGCTCGCCGCCATGCAGGCCGGTGGCATCCGCGCCGTCGATGATCACCCGGCCCGCCGTCGGAACATCGAAGCCGGCGATGGCGCGTGCGATGCTCGTCTTGCCCGAGCCGGACTCGCCGACGATCGCGTGCGTGGTTCCACGCCGCACCTGCAGGCTCACGTCGTCCACTGCCCGGAAGGCCGTTCGGCCGCGGCCGTGCTCCCGTACGAGGCCCTGCACCTCGACGGCGTACGGGTTCTCGGCTGCGGCCGCGCCGGCGTCGCGCAGGTAGAGGGGTGCGCGAGGAGGCCGCACCGGCGGCACCGACAGCGAGGGGGCGTCGGCGAACAGCCGGCGCACGTAGGGATGCTCGGGGCGCTGCAGCACCGCATCCACCGAACCGTGCTGTCGGATCCGCCCCTGCTGCAGCACGACGATGTCGTCGGCCCGTTCCGCGGCGACGCCCAGGTCGTGCGTCACGAGCAGCACGGCGGTGCCCAACTCGCGCCGCAACTCGTCGATCGTGTCGAGGATGCGCTTCTGCACCGTGACGTCGAGCGCGCTCGTGGGCTCGTCGGCGATCACGAGCTCCGGCTCGAGCGCGAGGGCCGAGGCGATGAGCACGCGCTGGCGCATGCCGCCCGAGAGCTCGTGCGGGTACTGCTTCGCACGCCGCGCCGGATCGTCGATTCCCACGCGGTCCAGGGCCTCGAGCACCCGGGAGCGCAGCACGGCCCGCGGCATCCGGGTGTGGATGCGCAGCGCCTCGCCCAGCTGCACGCCGACCGGCTTCACCGGGTTCAGGCTCGCGGAAGGGTCTTGCGGGATGAGGCCGATGCGCGCTCCGCGAACGGTGCCCAGCCGCGCCTGCGACCAGTCGGAGATGTCGGTGCCTCCGAGCACGATGCGCCCCGATGAGCGGCGCGCGTTCGCCGGGAGCAGTCCGATCACCGCCTGGGCCGTCGTGGTCTTGCCCGAACCCGATTCGCCGACCAGGGCGAGCACCTCCCCCGGCCGGATGCTGAAGCCCACCTCGTGCACGACCGTGGTGGTGACTCCCTCGCGGGCGTAGCCGACGCTGAGGCCCTCGACCTCGAGTGCTGCCGTCATCGTGATACTCCGATCGAGGAACTGATGCGATTGGCCGAGAGCACGACGAGCACGACCACGAGACCGGGGAAGGTCGTGATCCACCACGCCGTGGCGATGTAGTTGCGGCCCTCGGCGATCAGCAGGCCCCATTCCGGCGTGGGGGGCGGCGCCCCGTAACCGAGGAAGCCGAGGGTCGACAGGGCGATGATCGCCGTGCCGAGCTGAAGGGCGGTGAGCGAGATGACGGGACCGACCGAGTTGGGAAGCACGTGCCGGGCGAGCACGCTGAAGAAGCGGCCGCCTGACCCGAACGCCGCCTCCACGTAGTCGCCGCGTCGCACGCGCACGACCTCCGATCGGCTGAGCCGTGCGAAGGATGCCACGCTCGTGACACCGACCGCGATGGCCGCGTTCACGGTTCCGAACCCCAGCAGGATGATGATCGACAGGCTCAGCAGCAGTCCCGGGATTGAGAGCAGCACGTCGACGACGCGGCCGACGACGACGTCGATGATTCCGCCCGCCGATCCCGCCAGTACCCCGAGGGCGGTTCCGGCGACGAGACCGACGGCGACGGCCACCGCGGCGCCCGTCAGGGAGTGCACCGCCCCGTAGACGATACGGGCGTAGAGGTCGCGACCCAGCTCATCCGTGCCCAGCCAATGGGCTGCGCTCGGCGCCTGCAGCTTCTCGGCCGGCACCCCGCTCACGCCGCTGTACCCGGTGAACAGGAAGGGCACGACGGCCCAGGCGATCACGACCGCCACGATGATCCAGGCGAGCACGAGCCCCGGACGGATGCGACGCAGTAGCGGCCGGATCCCTCCGGCGCCCGCCGCCTGTTCAGCGAGACGGTCGTTCCGGCCCTGCTCGGCCTCGACGCCGGAGACCTCGGGCGTCTGCACCTCTGGTGCGTGGATGGTGCTCATGCGGCGACCTCCTGCGCGGCGACGGAGCGTGCCACGGAACGGCGGGGAGCCCGCAACCGCGGGTCGAGAACGGGATAGGCGAGGTCGACGGCGAGGTTCACCACGACGTAGACGAGCGCGGCCAGAAGCACGATGGCCTGCAGCACCGCCGTGTCCTGGTTGTCGACGGCCTGCTGCGTGAGACGGCCGATGCCATTGCGCGCGAAGACCGTCTCGGTGACGACGGCGCCCGCGATGAGCTCGCCGAAGAGCACGCCGGCGATCGTCAGCGACGGGAGCACGGCATTGCGGGCGACGTGGTGCACGAGCACCCGCAGCGGCGACGCTCCCTTCGCACGCACCACGGCGACGAACGGCAGCGGGGTAACCGCATCGATCGAGCGCACGAGCACCTGCGCGATGGGTGCCGAGATGGGGATGGCCACCGTGAGCACCGGCAGCACGAGCAGCTGCAGCGGTGTGCCGCCGATCACCGGGATGACGTGCAGGCGGAACGAGAAGACCTGGATGAGGGTGATGCCGAGCCAGAAGGTGGGAACCGACACGAACAGGCTCGGAAGCGACTGCAGGGCACCGCGCAGCCAGGCGAACGGGCTGAGGGTGGAGAGGAAGGCGATCGCCACGGCGATCACGATCGCCAGCACCAGCGCGGATGCGGCGAGCGCGATCGTCGAGGGCAGGTTCGCCGCGAGCAGCGACCCCACCGAGACGCCGGAGACGAGCGAGTACCCGAGGTTTCCGGTGAGCACGTTGCCGAGCGAGTGCAGGTACTGCACGAGCAGGCTCTCGTCTGCGCCGTAACTGGCGCGGATGTCGGCGATCTGGTCGGGGGTCAGTCCGAGGTCGCCGCCCTCGAACTGGATGAGCACGGCATCCCCGGGCAGCGCCTGGAGTAGCACGAAGCTCACCGTGAACGCGGCCCACAGCACGAGCACCGCTTGCCCGACGCGCCCGAGGATGTACCGTGCCATCTCAGTGCTTCGCGATCCAGGTGTTGTAGAAGCTCGGGCGGCCGACCGCCTCGAAGTCCCAGCCCTTGACGTAGGGCGCCGCGGCGAAGACCTGCGGCTCCTCGAACAATGGGATGTTGAGTGCCTGGTCGATCAGGTGGCGCTGGGCATCCTGGGTGAAGGCGGCCCGGGCATCCGGGTCGACCTCGGCGGTCTCCGACTCGAGCAGTCCGTTGAGGGTGGGGTCGGTGAACGCCGCGGTCGGGCTGAGTCCCCCGGCCTGCAAAAGCCCGTCGCGGTTCTTGGGGTAGAACTGGCTCTTGATCACGTCGGGATCGGCGCGGCCGACCTCGGTCACGACGAGCGGGGTCTTCTGGGCGTCCTTGTTGTCGGTCGCCGCGCTTCCCGCGTCGCCCGCGAGAACGTTCAGCTTCACGCCGACCTTCGCCCACTGCTGGGCGAGCAGTTGCAGCACCTGCTTGTTCTGCGGCTGCGGCAGCGACTCGTAGACGGTGAGCTCGAGCGCCCGCCCGTCCTTGGCACGGATGCCGTCGGCGCCCTTCTTCCAGCCGGCGTCGTCGAGCAGCTTCGCCGCCTGCTTCGCATCGGGCTTCAGCTGCTTCGAGAGGTCGACGTAGCCGGTGGCCTGGTGCGCGAGCACGCTCGTGGCCACCGGGTAGTTCTTGCTGAACAGCGTGTCGACGATCTCCTGGGCGTCCGTCGCCTTGAGCAGGGCGCGTCGCACGTTCACGTCGGCGACGAGCGGGTTGTCGGGGCGGAAGGAGACCGAGTCGTTGACCCCGCGCGTCGGCGCCGCGTACACCGTGAAGCCCTGCGCGGTCACCTGGTCCTCGTCGTACGCCTGCACCTGGCGGATCGCATCCGCCTGGCCCGAGAGCAGCGAGCCGATGCGCACGCTGTCCTCCCCGGTCACGATGTAGGTGATGGAGTCGAGGTAGGGCCGGCCCTGGTTGGCGCTGGACTCGTGGGCCCAGGCGTAGTCGGTGCGGGCCTTGAGCACGAGCTGCTTGCCGAGCTCCTCGCTCTCGACGGTGAAGGGTCCCGATCCGATGATCTTCGTCGCGTCGCCGAGTTGCTCGTAGGGCAGTGCCAGGGTAGCCGGCGAGACGAGCCCGGAACCGATCACGCTCGTGCCCTGCAGGAAGCCCGGTGAGGGCTTCGAGAAGAAGAACTTCACCGTCTGCGGGTCGATGACCTCGCTGTGGTCGTAGTTGTTGACGACCTCGGAGACGGGCTGCTTGAGCGCCGGGTTGCCCAGGCCGTAGGTGTCGAAGTTCTTCGCGACCGCCGCGGCGTCGAGCGGCGTTCCATCGCTGAAGGTGACGCCCTTGCGCAGGTGGAAGGTGTACTGCGTCTTGTCGTCGTTGACCTCCCACGACTTAGCGATCCAGGGCTCGATGGCGAGCGTCTCGGGGTTCTGCCAGGTGAGCTTGTCGGTGATCTGGTTCAGCACGCCGCCATTGGGATAGAAACCGCCCGACGGCGGGTAGAGGTTGGTGTGCGCCTGCTGCTCGAGGTAGGTGAGCGTGCCGCCGGTGACGGGCTTCTCGCCGGTCTTGTCGGCGGCCTTGTCGGCTGCGCCGGCGACGTTCGCGGGGGCTGCGCAGCCGGCGAGCAGGGCCAGCGTCGCGGTCAGCGCGCCTGCTGCGGCGAGGCCTCGGGTGAAACGTGACATCGGTGTGCCTTTCGTGCGGAATGGGATTGCACGATGCTGGCGCCAGGGATGCGCGGCTGTCGACCAATGTGACGGAGGCCGTTACGACTCGTCACCCGCCGTAACGAGGGTTGCGTTCAGGGCGGATTCAGGCGGGGGCGACCGCGGTGACGCGCACGATGGCCGTTCCGGCCTCGTCGGAGGCGTCGAGGTCGACCTCGGCGCTGATCGCCCAGTCACGGTCGCCGGTGGGGTCGTCGAAGATCTGCCGCGCCTGCCAGAGCCGGCCGCTCTCCTCGAGCAGCAGCAGCGCGCTGCTGCGCGCATCCGCCCCCGTGCCGATGGCGTCGTATTCGGCGTAGTAGCGGTCCAACGCCTCGCCCCACTGCGCCTCACCGAAGCCGTGCTCGGCGTCGAGCTCGCCGAGGGCCTCGGCGTCATCGAGGGCCGCCAGCTGCACCCGGCGGAAGAGCTCGTTGCGTACGAGCACGCGGAAGGCGCGCAGGTTCGAGGTCAGTCGGCGCGGTGCCGGCGGAACGATCTCGGCATCCGGGCCCTCGGCACGACGCAGCGCCTCGAGGGCGGCCTCATCGGGATGCGCGAGCTCGTTCCACTCGTCGAGCAGGCTCGAGTCCACCTGCGCCACGAGCTCGCCCAGCCACTCGATGAGGTCGCCGAGCTCGTCGTCGATCTTCTCGCGAGGAATGGTCTGCCGCGCGGCGCGGTAGGCGTCGGAGAGGTAACGCAGCACCACTCCTTCGGTGCGGGCGAGCTTGTAGAACGCCACGAACTCGCCGAACGACATGGCACGTTCGTACATGTCGCGCACGACCGACTTGGGGCTCAGCGAGAAGTCGCGCACCCACGGCTGCTCGGCGGCATAGCTCTCATAGGCGGCATCGAGCAGCTCGGCGAGGGGCTTGGGCCAGGTGACCTGCTCGAGCAGCTCCATGCGCTCCTCGTACTCGATGCCCTCGCGCTTCATCGCCGCGACGGCCTCACCGCGGGCGACGAACTGCTGTTGCGAGAGGATCGCGCGCGGGTCATCGAGGGTGGCCTCGAGGATGGAGAGCACGTCGAGCGCGTAACCCGGCGCATCCGGGTCGATCAGCTCGAAGGCCGCGAGCGCGAACGGCGACAGCGGCTGGTTCAGGGCGAAGTTCGGCTGCAGGTCGACGGTGAGACGGATGCCGTCCTCGTCCTGCGTGACGATGCCCGCGACCCGCAGAGTGCGGTAGATCGAGAGGGCGCGCCGGGCGAGCGCGTACTGCCGCTCGCGGGGCTCGTGGTTGTCGAACACGAGTCGGCGCACGTTGGCGAACACGTCGCCGCCGCGCGCGATCACGTTGATGAGCATCGCGCTCGTCATCTGCAGGTGCGAGCGCAGGGGCTCCGGCTCGGCGGTGATGAGGCGGTTGAACGAGCCCTCGCCCCACGAGACGAACCCCTCGGGAGCCTTCTTGCGCACCACCCGCCGCTGCTTCTTCACGTCGTCACCGGCCTTGGCCATCAGGCGCGCGTTCTCGATCTCGTGCTCGGGGGCGAGCGCAACGACCGTGCCGCTCGTGTCGAAGCCGGCACGGCCCGCGCGACCGGCGATCTGGTGGAACTCCCGGGCGGTGAGCTGTCGCATCCGCTGCCCGTCGAACTTGGTCAGGCCGGTCAGCAGCACCGTGCGGATGGGCACGTTGATTCCGACGCCGAGCGTGTCGGTGCCGCAGATCACCCGCAGCAGGCCGCGCTGGGCGAGGGTCTCGACGAGGCGCCGGTACTTGGGCAGCATGCCGGCGTGGTGCACGCCGATGCCGAGCCGGATGAGCCGCGAGAGCGTCTTGCCGAACGCTGTCGTGAACCGGAAGCCGCCGATGAGCTCCGCGATCTCGTCGCGCTGCTCTCGGCTGGCGACCTTGACGCTCGAGAGCGCCTGGGCACGCTCGAGCGCGGCCGCCTGTGAGAAGTGCACGACGTAGACCGGTGCCCGGTCGGTGTGCAGCAGCTCCTCGATGGCCTCGTGCACGGGCGTGGCCTCGTAGGAGTAGACCAGCGGAACCGGTCGCTCTACACCGGTCACGGATGCCGTGGGCCGGCCCGTGCGCCGCTCGAGGTCTTCGGCGATGGCGGTGGTGTCGCCGAGCGTCGCGCTCATGAGCACGAACTGGCTGTGCGCGAGCTCGATCAGCGGCACCTGCCAGGCCCAGCCGCGCTCCTGGTCGCCGTAGTAGTGGAACTCGTCCATGATGACGACGTCGGCCGACAGGGCGTCGCCGTGCCGGAGCGCCTGGTTTGCGAGGATCTCGGCGGTGCAGCAGATGATCCGGGCGTCGGGATTGACCGCGGAGTCGCCGGTGAGCATGCCCACGTTGGCGGCACCGAAGGTGTCGACGAGTGCGAAGAACTTCTCGCTCACGAGCGCCTTGATGGGCGCGGTGTAGAAGCTGCGGCGCCCGGCCGCCATCGCGGCGAAGTGGGCTCCGACGGCGACGAGCGACTTCCCGGTGCCCGTGGGGGTGGAGAGGATGAGGTTCGCACCTGAGACGACCTCAATCAGCGCCTCCTCCTGGGCGGGGTAGAGGGTGAGCCCGCTGGCGCTCGTCCATTCCTCGAAGGCCGCGAAGACCGCATCCGCATCGTCGGTAGCGGGCAGGCGCTCGAGCAGCGAGAGCGCGTCGTCGGTCATGGTGTTCGAGTCTAAGCTGAGGGCTCGCACCAGGAGTTCGAGAGAATGTCGGTTTCGTGACGCCGTGCAACGCGGCCGTTAACCGGAGCGACATATGCCGCACGTATCGTGGTCGGCGGGGAGGAGGTGACGGCCATGAGAGAAGCACAGGTGAGTCTCGAACAGCTGCGCAGAGAAGCAGCGGACGAGCTCGCGACCGTCATCGAGATCAAGTGCCGGCAGGGGGAGGATCCGTGGGAGTTCCTTCCGGATCTGCCGAGCGTCGACGAGCAGGTGGTCGCCACCATCCGTGCGGAGCGCCTGGCCGATGGGCGTCTGAGCCGGGAGCGGGCGCGGGCGCACCACCCCACCGCGCCGGCCGGCGCTGCCGAGGCGTTCGAGTACGGGCTGCTGCGGGCGATCGCGCTCGAGCACCCCGACCTTTCGACCGCGGTCTGGTCGGTGCTCGCTCGTCTGCCGCACGCGGCCTAGGGGTATCTCAGCCGTGCGCGCGCAGGGGCTGACGCGTCTCGCGGGCCGCCGCGTGCACGTTCTCCGGCCGCTCGAGCCCGAGGTGGTCGCGCAGCGTGGTTCCGTCGTACTCCGAGCGGAACAGGCCCCGGCGCACCAACTCCGGCACGACGAGGCCGGTGAACGCCTCGAACTGCTCCCCCAGGTACGCGCTCAGCACGTTGAAGCCGTCGACGGCACCCGCCTCGAACCAGTCCTGCAGTCGATCGGCGACGACCGCGGGTGACCCGACGATGGCGGCCGAGGGCACCAGGTGGGTGACCAGCAGGTGCCGTAGCGTGACGGGTCGCTCGGCGTCGCCGACGCGGCGGCCCGTGCGCTCGGCGACCGTGGCGATGAGGCGCTGCCCCACGTCGCTGAAGCGCGCAGCCAGTCGGCGCGTGACCTCCGTGTCGAGCGGCTGCGGTCCCAGCGCGACTCCGACCGCCTGGGAGAGCGTGCGGATGCCGCGGCCGGCCAGCAGCTCGGCAGGCAGCGGCGACGCGCCGTCGTCGACCGGCACGAGACGGAGGAGCTCGTCGAAGATCGCCCATGCCTGCTCCCGGGAGCCGGCGACAACGGGCAGCACCGGCGTGATGACGCGCAGCTGCGTCGCATCCCGGCCGGCAGCACTCGCCTGGGCACGCAATTGGCTGCTCAGTTGCACGGCCTCCTCGAGCGTGGGCACGGCCACGAGCGCCAGATCGGCGGATGCGGCGGCCAACTGCCGGGAACGGAGCGAGGTTCCCGCGTGCACGAGCGGCAACTGGCCCTGCGGCGGCCGCACGACGTTCAGCGCACCCGCGACCTGCACATGCTCTCCCCGGAAGTCCGCGGAATGCAGCTTCGCCGGATCGATGAGCTCTCCGCCGACGCGGTCGCGCACGAAGGCGTCGTCCTCCCAGCTGTCCCAGAGCAGACGCAGCGCCTGGATGAACTCCTCCGCCTGGTCGTAGCGGTGCTCGTTGCCCCAGTGCTCGTCACGACCGTGGTTGGCCGCCGCCCGTGGCTCGGCGCCCGTCACGAGGTTGAGCCCTGCCCGGCCACCGCTCAGCAGGTCGACGGATGCCGTGGTGCGCGCCAGCGTGTACGGGTCGCTGTAGGTCGTGTTCGCCGTGGCGATCAGGCCGATGCGCTTCGTGATGCCGGCGAGGTAGGTCACGGCGCTGATCGGGTCGATGCGGGCGAGCAGGTAGGGGTCGCGCACCTCGAGGTCGTGCCCGGTGGCCAGCCAGTCGCCGAAGAAGAGGTAGTCGAGATGCGCCTGCTCCGCGAGCTTGGCCGTGCGGCGCAGCACGGCGGGGTCGCGGCGCGGATCGTTGTGCGCGCCGGGGTACCGCCAGCCCGAGGGGTAGGCGCCCAGGGCACGGAACATCGCTCCGAGGATGAGGTGCTCTCGTCTGCTCATGCTGCGACGCTAGGTAACCGCAGCCGGGGCCGCGACCGTATTACGCCCGTGCGTTCACACGCGGAAACCGGGCGTAACCTCGGCGATCGATGCTTGACGAGGCCGTCCGCTCAGGCGACGCAGCCGAAGCGCACGGAGGCCTCGTGCGGGCTCGCCCACTCCGGCCGGTGCCGGGCGTCGTCGACGGGCGCCCACTCGCCGTCGGCCGCACGCTCGTAGCGCCACGCCGGCCCGGTCGCGATGATGGCGCCGAGAGCGGCGAGCAGGGCATCCGCATCCGCCCGCGTCGAGCCGACGCCGAAGCTCGCGCGCAGGGCGGGCGCGTCGATGCCGAGGCGGGCGAGCAGTGGATGCGCGCAGAACAGGCCGTCGCGCAGGCCGATGCCGTGCTCGGCCGAGAGGGCGGCGGCGACGAGGCCGGAGGGAAGGCCATCGATGACGAACGAGACCACGCCGACGGCGCCCGTGCTGTCGTCGAAGATGCGCAGCACGCGCACTCCGGGCAGGGCAGCCAGGCCGGTGGCGAGGTGCTCGCGAAGCGCCGCGTCGTGGGCGGACCATTCGTCCGGGTCGAGCCGGCCGAGCTCCTGCAACGCCCGCGCGAGGGTCGCCGCACCGAGCACGTTGGGTGATCCCGCCTCGTGGCGGGCGGGCGTCGGATGCCACTGGGCGCCGTGCACCGTCACGTTCGAGACGGCGCCGCCGCCCGCGAGATAGGGAGGGGCCGCGTCGAGCCAGTCACGACGGCCGACGAGGGCGCCGGCTCCGAAGGGCGCGTAGGCCTTGTGCCCCGAGAACGACAGGTAGTCGATGCCGGTCGCCTGGAGGTCGACGAGGCGGTGCGGCACCAGTTGGGCGCCGTCGACCGCGAGCCGGGCGCCGTGCCGGTGGGCGATCGTCGCGATCTCGGGCAGCGGGAGTACCTCGCCGGTCACGTTGCTGGCACCCGTCACGGTCACGAGCGCGGCCGGGCGGGCGGCCAGTTCGGCCTCCAGCCGTGACAGCGTCTCGGCGAGGGTGTCCGCCGAAGCCACGATGCGCGAGCGCCGCCCCTGCCAGGGCAGCAGGTTCGCATGGTGCTCGATGTCGAGCAGGACCGTCTCGCCCGGAACCGCCGAGGCGAGCAGGCCCAGCGCATCCGTCGTGTTGCGGGTGAATACCACGACATCGTCGGGGCGGGCGCCGACGTGATCGGCGACGATGCGCCGGGCGTTCTCGTAGGTCGAGGTGCTCACCTGCGAGGCGTACCCCGCACCGCGATGCACGCTCGCGTAGAGGGGCAGCAACTCCGCGAGGTGATCGGCGACGGACACGAGCGCGGGCGCGCTGGCCGCGTAATCGAGGTTGACGGCGCGCGTCTCGCCGCCCGTCACGAGTGGCACGCGCAGCTCCCCGCCCACGACCGGCAGGAGAGCGCGATCGGCCCGCGGCACCGTGATCACCAGGTGCCGACGTACGGCGAGACGTCCGCGTCGGCGACGAAGCGGGCGCGGATGATCGGCAGGCCGCGGCTGATGGCCTGTTCGATGCGCTCGTCGAGCGCCGGGTTGCTGACGCGGTAGTCGGTGAAGTCCGAGTCCTTCGCGTAGACCCCGAGGGGCAGCGTGAGGGCCTGGAAGAACGAGAACAGCGGGCGGAACTGGTGGTCGATGATGAGCGCGTGCCGGTCACTGCCGCCCGTCGCGGCCAGCAGCACCGGCTTGTCGATGAGCGCGTACTGCCCGACGAAGTCGAACACGTGCTTGAACAGCCCGGTGAAGCTCGCTCGGTAGACCGGGCTGGCCACGACGAGCAGGTCCGCATTCTCGATGGCGCGAAGCTGTTGCTCGGCGGCGGGCGGCAGCTCGTCCCGCGTGAGGGCACCTGCGAAGGCCCTTCCGTCTTGGGCGAGCTCGATCACGTGCGCACGAACCTGCACCGCTCCCTCGAGGGTCGCCTCGAGCACCCGGATGATCTCGTGCACGAGTGAGGTCGTCTTCGAGGGCGCCTGCAGGCTGCCCGAGACGGCGACGACGTTCAGAATGCTGCTCATGCCAGCGACGCTAGGCTCCGCTCGGCCGGTGCGCGAGGGCGCCAGCAACACGGCGTAAGAGTCGAAACATGCCGTAAGAAACGGCACCCTGCGCTCCGACTTGCTAGAGGGCAGACGCCTCGGTGACCGGAAGACGGCAGGTGAACTGCTCGCAGAGGTAGGCGGCGGCTCGGCCCTCGCGGCTCGTGCGCGCCTCGAGCAGCTCGAAGCCGGCATCCGCCCACTGCTGTGCCTGTGCGTCGGTGACGATCGTGACGACGGATGCGGTGCGCCTGCGACTGGCGGCGACGAGCGGGTCATGCGCCGGCGTCACCTCGGAGAGCACGGTCACGAGCTGGGTCACGGGAGCGGCAAGACGGCGCATGGTCGCGAGCGCGCCGCCGAAGGCGAGGGGGACACGCAGGGCGTCCTGCCCGAGGGGGGCGAGCGCCGCTTCGGCGGCATCGCGGTAGCGGCGATCGCCGGTGAGCAGGTAGAGGCGGTAGGCGGCATCCGCGCAGGCGCTGATTCCCGATGGGTAGGCACCCTCGCTGGGATCGGCCGCGAGCGCGATGCCGTTGGCCACGAGCACGGGATCGGCTCCGCCGGGCATCGTGAACGCGCCGGCATCGTCGGACTCGGTCAGCGTCGCGTCGATGAGTCCCCGCGCGGCCTCGGCGTAGCGCACGTCGCCCGTCGCGGTGCCGAGCGCGACGAGTCCGCCCGCGAGCATGCCGTAGTCCTCGAGCGTGGCCACCGCATCCGAGGCCCGGCCGTCGAGGGAGGCGCGCACCAGGCGGTCATCGAGCACGTGTCGCTCGAGAAGGTCGTCGGCCGCGCGCCGGGCAGCCTGCAGCCAGTCGGGCCGGTCGAATGCGAATCCGGCGCGTGCCAGCGCGGCGATCGCCAGGCCGTTCCAGCCGCTGAGCACCTTGCGGTCCAGCGCGGGCGGCTTCTGCCGGCTTCGGGCCTCCTCGTCGAGCCGGTAGTAGCCACCCTCCGTGCGGGCGCCGTCGACGACGCTCTCGGAGTCCTGTCCGCTCGCGAAGCCGCCGCTCGGCAGCTGCAGGACGCCGGTCAGGAACCGTGCGATCCCGTCGGCGACCAGACCCGCCCACTCCCGACCCGGGTCGGCCAGCCAGGCGGCGGTGTAGTCCTCGAGCAGCAGGGCGTTGTCGTAGAGCATCCGCTCGTAGTGCGGGTCGGTCCAGTCGCGCCGGGTGGCGTAGCGGAAGAAGCCCCCTTCGACGCTGTCGCGCAGCCCGGATGCGCCGAGCCCCTTGAGGGTGCGGGCGGCGAGCGCGTCGCCCTCTCCCCCGAGCTCGAGCAGGAAACCGAGCACCGTCGCCACCGGGAACTTGGGCTCGTCGCCGAAGCCGCCGTACTGGCGGTCCTCCTGCTCTGCGAGCATCGCGCCCGCCGCCTCGAGCGCGGCGACGTCGGGCAGCCCGGCTCCCTCGCCCGCGCGCACGGAAGCCGTGGCGATGGCCTGCCCGATCGCCTCGGCCTGCGTGGTGAGCTCGTCGCGTCGGTTCGCCCAGGCATCGGTCACCGCACCGAGCACCCGCAGGAACTCGGGTGTGTTGCCGACGGGACGCGGCGGAAAGTAGGTGCCGGCGAAGAAGGTGAGCCCGGCCGGTGTCGCGAAGATCGACAGCGGCCAGCCGAGGTTGCGGGTGAACACGCCCGCCGCCGTGATGTAGCTCGCGTCGACGTCGGGATGCTCCTCGCGGTCGACCTTGATGCTCACGAAGTTGTCGTTAAGGTAGGCCGCGACCACAGGGTCGCTGAAGCTTTCGCGCGCCATCACGTGGCACCAGTGGCAGGTGGCGTAGCCGATGGAGATGAACACCGGCACGTCGCGCCGGCGGGCCTCGGCGAACGCATCCGCGCCCCACGGCCACCAGTCGACGGGGTTGTCGGCGTGCTGCAGCAGGTAGGGGGACGCGGATGCGGCGAGGCGGTTCACGCGCTCACTCGACCTCGTCGGGATGCGCGCTGACGCGACCGCCGCGCTCGAGGGCACTGATGGCGGCCACCTCGTCGTCGGTGAGCTCGAAGTCGAAGATGTCGAAGTTCTCGGCCATGCGTTCCCGCGAGTTGGACTTGGGGAAGACGATGTTGCCGGTCTGGATGTGCCAGCGCAGCACCGCCTGGGCGGGCGACTTGCCGTGCGCGGCAGCGGCATCCGCCACCGCCGGCTCCTCGAACAGCGGATACTTGCCCTGGCCGAGGGGACCCCACGCCTCGATGTGGATGCCGTGCTCACGTGCGAACGCGGTGGTCTCGAGCTGCTGGTGCGCGGGGTGCAGCTCGATCTGGTCGACGGCGGGCACGATCTCGGTCTCGCCGAGCAGTCGCTCGAGGTGGTGCGCGAGGAAGTTGCTGACGCCGATGGAGCGCGCCCGGCCGGAGGCCTTGATCTCCTCGAGGGCCTTCCAGCTCTCGACGTAGCGGTCCTTGCTCGGCACCGGCCAGTGGATGAGGTAGAGGTCGACGTAGTCGAGTCCCAGTCGGTCCAGGCTCTTGTCGAACGCCTTGTGCGCGGAAGAGCCGCCCTGGTCGTCGTTCCACAGCTTCGTCGTGATGAAGAGCTCCTCGCGCGCGATGCCCGAGTCGGCGATCGCCCGGCCCACGCCCTTCTCATTGCCGTAGATGCGGGCGGTGTCGAGGTGGCGGTATCCCACCTCGAGGGCATCGGTGACGACGCGCTCGGTCTCAGCGGGATCGACGCGGAAGACGCCGAAGCCGAGCTGGGGAATGGTGTTGCCGTCGTTGAGCGTGAGCGTGGGAACTGTCATGCCCCCATCCTGCTCCTCTCGCGCAGCGCGCGAACCGGGGTTGCGCTCGGCGCGAAATCAGCGGTAACGCCGGCCCTCGTCGCGCCGGAACAGCACGAGCGCGAGCAGGAAGGTCGCCAGCGTCCACGACAGCACCCCGATCCACACCCACGGGGCAAGGTCTCCGCCCTGCACCGCCCAGATGACGAGTTCGCGCGCCTGCCGCGACGGCGTGAAGGTCGAGAGAGTGTTCAGCCAGTCGGCGAACAGCAGCGGCGGCAGGAACAGCCCGCCGATGAAGGCCAGGGCGAACATGACCACCTGCACCACGGCGATCGCGGCCTTGGCGGGCATCGCGTAGCCGATGCTGATGCCGATGAACATGAACGGCAGCGCGCCGACCGCGAGAGCGACCAGCCCGGCGAGAACGTGCAACGGCGACGCCTGGGCGGCGGTGAAGAGGGCGCCGAGCACGATCACGGGGATGATGGCGGCGAGCCCCAGGCCTCCGGTGGAGACGACCTGGGCGAGCACGCGCGCGACTCCGGGCGCGGGCAAGGTGCGCAGGTAGGGGTCCCACGGCTTCTCGCGGTTCTCCGCGATGGTGAGGCCGAAGCTGAACAGCGCGTTCGACATGACGGCGAACACGCTGAGCGAGATGACCGCCTGCGTGGCGTAGAGCGCGTTCTCGGCCACCACCCGCTGCGGGATGACGAAGAACAGCAGGGCCAGCGCCGGGAACACGAGCGAGCCGATGAGCGCGATCGGGATGCGCGCCGTCTCGATGAGGTTGTACTTGGCGTGGGTGAGGGTGAGCCCGAAGGTGCTCATCGCGACATCTCCTCGATCTCGGGTGCTGTCTGGGGTGCGGCGGGGGCTGTCGCGTTCTCGGTGAGCCCGAGGAAGGCCTCCTCGAGGGTCGCCCGCCGCACCGCCAGGTCGGAGAACGGGATGCCGGAGCGCACGATGTCGACGATCAGCCGGTCGGCATCCGTCACCGAGAAGGTCGTGGCGCCGTCGTCACCGATCTCGGAACGCGCGACGCCCTGCAGTTCGCTGACGCGCTGCTGAAGCGGCGTGCGCAGGCGCACCTGGCTGAGCCCGACACGGGCGACGACGGCATCGAGCGTGTCGTCGGCGACGACCTGCCCGCCCGTGATGACCAGCACGCGTTCGGCGAGGGCCTCGATCTCCTCGAGATAGTGACTGGTGATGACGACGGTCGCGCCCGCCTCGTGCTGGCGCCGCACGGCATCCCAGAGAGCTCGGCGGCCCTCGACATCGAGCCCGGTCGTCGGCTCGTCGAGCAGCACGAGTTCTGGGCGCCCCACGAAGGCGAGCGCGACGGAGAGCCGGCGCTTCTGCCCTCCGGAGAGCGAGCCGGTCTGGCGGCGCAGCAGCGACTCGAGGCCGAACTCCTCGGCGAGCGCGGCCGTCGGCATCCGGTTCTCGAAGTGCGCGCCGACATAGTCGATCACCTCTGAGACCCGCAGGGTCGGCGGCAGAGCGGACTCCTGCGGCGTGGAGCCGAGCCGCTGCCGATTGCGATAGTCGCGCGGCGAACCGCCGAACAGCAGCACCTCGCCACTGCTCGGCCGGCGCAGGCCGGTGAGCAGGGAGAGCACCGTCGTCTTGCCCGCGCCGTTGGGACCGAGAAGGCCGACGATGCTTCCGGGCCGGATGTCGATGCTCACGTCGTCGAGCGCCACCACCTCGCCGAAGCGGCGGGTGACGCTGTGCAGCGATGCCAGGCTCATGATGTGCTCCCCAGGAGCGCGCGCAGCGCGTCCATGTAGTCCTCGAAGGCGCGCCGGCCGATGCGGCTGAGCGCGACGTAGGTGACCGGCGTGCGGCCGGTGAAGGTCTTGGTGACCTCGGCGTAGCCGGCCTCCTCGAGCTTGCGCAGGTGGGTCGACAGGTTTCCGGCGGTCATGTCGAGCAACTCCTGCAGTCGCGGGAAGGTGATGCTGTCCCCCTCGCCCAGTGTCGCGAGGGCCGCGGTGATGCGCAGTCGCGCCTGCGCATGGATGACGGGGTCGAGGTCAGGCACGACGCATCCCCTTGGCGGGGGCACCACGGGCGATGCGGATCCAGGCCGCGAGAGCACCGAGAAGGAAGACGCCGCCGCCGGCGACGGCGAAGATGAGGTAGTTCGCGGGGTAGCCGAAGAAGGGCGCGACCGCCGCGACGAGCGCGAACCAGCCGCCGAGCACGATCATCGACCAGGTGTGCCAGATGCCCCCCGCGAGGATGTACATGATGCCCACGAAGGCCGCCGAGGCCGTCGGGTAGTAGATGCTGCTGAGCGACGGGTCCATGCCGTTGACCTGCAGGGCCGCTCCGAAGGCGAAGATCACGACGAAGCCGATCGTCCACGTGGAGCCGTAGACGGCTCCGGTGAAGGCGGCATCCGGCGCCGTGCGGATGCCGCGACCGCTGCGCACCCCGAGGATGGCCGTGGCGATGAGTGCGGCGAGGTTGAGAGCGGCGAAGACGACCGCCGCCACCGGCCAGGGAACCGAGAATGCCGGGCGTGCTCCGTCGATGAGCCACAGCATCCCGAAGCCGACGGTCCAGGCGACGCCCCATGCGAACAGGATCCACGGCACGAGAGAGGCCAGCTGGCGGGCGATGTCGCGCTGCTGATCGTTCAGCAGTGCGAGCGCGGCGGCGGGGTCCAGGGCCTCGTCATCGGAAGCGTTGATCGCGTTCATGACTACTTTGTACCGCAAACCACTTTGCTGAGTCAACAGTTTTGTCGCCCGATCTTTCGCCCACTTGCCACTTTTTGCGATTTCCCCGCGCGCGAAGCCGCAAGAAGTGGCAAGTCGACCCCGACGCGGTCCATTGGCAGCGTCAGTGGGCGCGATTAAGCTCGCACCATGACGGAGCACGACGAGGCCTCCGCAGAGGCAGTCCATCCGACGCCGCCGGCCAACGGCATGCGCACCTTCATCCAGGTGCTCGTCAACACGATGCTCGCCAACGTGACCACGAGCTTCCTGTGGTTCGCCCTCACGTTCTGGGTCTACCTCCAGACGCGGTCCGTGCTCGCCACGGGCATCATCGGCGGAGCGTACATGCTCCTCATCGCCGCGTTCGGAATCCTGTTCGGAACCATCGTGGACCGCCATCGCAAGCATGCCGTGATGGTGGCCTCGAGCGTCATCCCGCTCGTGGCGTTCGCGATCGCCGGCGTGCTCTACCTCCTCCATCCGGAATCCGAGCTGCTCGACCTCGGCGATATCTGGTTCTGGCTGTTCTCCGCCATCATCCTGCTCGGGTCGGTGGCCGAGAACATGCGCAACATCGCGCTCTCCACCACGGTGACGCTGCTCGTGCCGGTCGAGAGGCACGCCAACGCCAACGGGTTGGTGGGCACCGTGCAGGGGCTGGCCTTCATGGTGACGAGCGTCTTCAGTGGGCTCTCCGTCGGTCTGCTCGGCATGGGCTGGACCCTCGTGATCGCCATCGGGGCCACGCTCGCCGCGCTCATCCACATCCTCTTCCTCCGGATCCCCGAGGAACGCCCAGTGCCCGCGGAGGGCGAACGGCCGGCGATGTTCGACCTGCGCGGCAGCATCGCAGCCATCCGATCCATCCCCGGACTGTTCACCCTCATCCTGTTCACCACGCTCAACAACCTCATCGGTGGTGTCTACATGGCACTCATGGATCCTTACGGGCTCACGCTGTTTCCCGTCGAGGTCTGGGGAATCGTGCTGGGCGTCACGTCGACGGGCTTCCTCATCGGCGGCCTCGTCGTGGCCAAGTGGGGACTCGGACGCAATCCGGTGCGGACGATGCTGCTCGCCGTCGCGGGCATGGGCGTGCTCGGTGCGGTCTTCACCCTGCGCGAGTGGTGGTGGCTCTACGCGCTCGGCATCTGGGTGTACATGGTCATCATCCCGGTCGTGGAGGCGGCCGAGCAGACCGTGATCCAGAAGGTGGTGACGTTCCGCCGGCAGGGACGGGTGTTCGGTCTCGCACAGACCCTCGAGGCCGCCGCGGCACCGATCACCTCGTTCGCGATCGCGCCCATCGCGCAGTTCTGGATCATCCCGTACATGAACTCCGACGAGGGCAAGGCCGCATGGGGCTGGTTGCTCGGCGACGGTGAGGCGCGCGGGATCGCGCTCGTCTTCCTCTTCGCGGGAATCGCCCTCCTGGTGCTCGCGCTGGCGGCGTTCGGCACTCGGGCCTATCGCCTGCTCTCGACGCGCCTCGCGGAGGCACCCCCGACCGAAGCGGACCCGCCCACCGAGGCGGCGGAGTTCACCCTCGGTCGCTGAGCCGACGACGAACGCTGCTTCGAGTGGGGAGACGAAGAACGGCTCACGCCCCGGACAAGTCAACGGATCGTGAGCCGATGCCCTCAGCGTGAGGGCTGTTCTTTACGTGCAGTGTACGCCTCAATCCGCTCATTCGGCGGTTTACGATGGAGGGCTATGCCTGAGACCGTCGCCCCCGAGATCCCGGCGATCTCCTATCCCCCCGAGCTGCCCGTCAGCCGGATGCGGGACGAGATCGCCGCGACCATCCGCGACAACCAGGTGGTCATCATCGCCGGCGCCACAGGATCGGGCAAGACCACCCAGCTGCCCAAGATCTGCCTCGAGCTCGGCCGCACGAGCATCGGCCACACGCAGCCGCGCCGCCTGGCCGCCCGCACCATCGCCGAGCGCGTCGCCGAGGAACTCGGCAGCGAGCTCGGCGCCCTCGTCGGCTACCAGGTGCGCTTCACCGACAAGGCCTCGGCCGAGACCCGCATCAAGCTGATGACCGACGGCATCCTGCTCAACGAGATGCACCACGACCGCCTGCTGCGCCGCTACGACACCATCATCATCGACGAGGCCCACGAGCGCAGCCTCAACATCGACTTCCTGCTCGGGTACCTGAAGACGCTGCTGCCCAAGCGCCCCGACCTCAAGGTCATCGTGACATCGGCGACCATCGACCCCGAGAGCTTCGCGGCGCACTTCTCGGATGCCGATGGCACGCCCGCGCCCATCATCGAGGTGTCGGGGCGTACCTATCCCGTCGAGGTCCGGTACCGGCCGCTCGTTGCCGACGCCGGTCCGTCGACGGGTTCAGGGAACGAGGAGAACGACGACGAGGGCGCGGCGGTCGAGGACAAGGACTACCTGCAGGGCATCCTCGATGCCCTCGACGAGCTCGCGCGCGAGTCCAGCGGCGACGTGCTCGTCTTCCTCTCGGGCGAGAACGAGATCCGGGATGCCGAGGAGGCGGTCCGCGGCCACTATTCCGGCGGCCCTTCGACGGGCTCAGGGAGCACCACCGAGGTGCTCCCCCTCTACGGCCGGCTCTCCTCCGCCGACCAGCATCGGGTCTTCGAGCCCTCGAAGGTGGCCGGCGTCCGTCGCCGCATCGTGCTCGCCACGAACGTGGCCGAGACGAGCCTCACCGTCCCCGGCATCCGCTACGTCGTGGATGCGGGTACGGCCCGCATCAGCCGGTACAGCGTGCGGTCGAAGGTGCAGCGCCTGCCCATCGAGGCGATCTCGCAGGCCTCGGCGAACCAACGCTCCGGCCGCTCGGGCCGCACGAGTGCGGGCATCGCGATCCGGCTGTACTCCGAGGAGGACTTCGCCCGACGCCCCGAGTTCACCGAGCCCGAGATCCTGCGCACGAACCTCGCCGCCGTCATCCTGCAGATGATCTCGCTCGGCCTGGGCGCGATCGAGGCCTTCCCGTTCCTCACCCCGCCCGACCCGCGGGGCATCAAGGACGGCATGGACCTGCTGCGCGAACTGAACGCGCTCGAGGGCGAGCGGCTCAGCCGGGTCGGTCACCAGCTCTCGCGGTTGCCGATCGATCCCCGCTTCGGCCGCATGGTGATCGAGTCGAAGGCGCAGGGGGTCAGCCGCGACGTGCTCGCCATCGTCGCCGGGCTCACCATTCAGGACCCGCGCGAGCGCCCGCTCGAACGACGGGCGCAGGCCGACGAGCTGCACGCCCGCTTCGTCGATCCGACGAGCGATTTCCTCACCCTGCTGAATCTCTGGAATCACCTCGAGACCCAGCAGCGGGAGCTCTCCTCGAGCGCCTTCCGGAGGCTGTGCAAGAGCGAGTTCCTCAACTACCTGCGCGTGCGCGAGTGGCAGGATGTGCACCGCCAGCTTCGCCAGCTGGCCAAGCCGCTGAACCTGCACCTGGCCGCCACCGGCGAACCCAATCCCGACGGCATCCATCGCGCCCTGCTCTCGGGGCTGCTCTCTCACATCGGAATCAAGGACGAGCGCGCCCGCCAGCAGGCGGCATCCGGGCGCCGGCCCTTCACGGAGTACCTCGGCGCCCGCGGCACGCGCTTCGTGATCTTCCCGGGATCGGCACTCGTGAAGAAGCAGCCCGACGCCCTCATGAGCGCGGAGCTCGTCGAGACGGCTCGGCTGTTCGCGCGCATGAATGCTGCGATCGACCCGGCCTGGGCGGAACCGCTCGCCGGGTCGCTCGCCAAGCGCAACTACAGCGAGCCGCACTGGGAGAAGAAGCAGGGTGCCGTGGTCGCGTACGAGCGCGTCACCCTCTACGGCGTGCCGATCGTTCCCAAGCGCCGGGTGCAGTTCGCGCGCATCGAACCGGCGTACGCCCGCGAACTCTTCATCCGCCATGCCCTCGTGGAAGGCGAGTGGGACTCCCAGCAGGCCTTCGACCGCGCCAACCGCGCGTTACGCAAGGAACTCGCCGCCCTCGAGGAACGCACCCGCCGCCGCGACATCCTCTTCGACGACGAGGCCGTCTTCGCGTTCTACGACCACCGCATTCCCGCAGACGTATATTCCACGCGCACCTTCGAGGGCTGGTGGCGGCGAGCACGCAACGAGACGCCCGACCTGCTCACGATGACGCCCGAGACGCTCGCGCCCGAGGATGCGGTGACCGTCGACGAAGACGCCTATCCCGCCTACTGGCAGCAGGGCGACCAGCGCTACGGCCTGCGGTATCGGTTCGAGCCGGGCGCTCCCGACGACGGCGTGACGGCGCTCATCCCGCTCGCCCTGCTCGCCCGGGTGAGCCGGGTGGGCTTCGACTGGCAGGTCCCTGGCCTGCGCACCGAACTGATCGCGGCGATGATCAAGGCGCTCCCCAAGGTCATCCGCCGGCACGTCGTTCCCGCGAACGACTGGGCGGCGAAGATCGCGGATGCTCTTCCCGTCGCTCCCAACGGCAGCCCGTTCGCCGAGACCGTCGCCGAGGTCATCGCCCGCCTCAGCTACACCCCCGTGTCCGCCGCAGACGTCGACCTGGACCGCGTGCCCCCGCACCTTCGGGTCACCTTCCGCGTGGTCGACGAGAGGGGGCGCACCCTGGCCGACGGCAAAGACCTGCGCGCCCTGCAGGCGCAGCTCTCGGACAGGGCGCGGGATGCCGTCGCTCGCACCTTCGAAGCCCGGCCTGACGCACCGCGCGGCCCACGACGCACGGACGCCCCGGCCTTCCCGGAGCGCACCGGGCTGAAGTCCTGGGACGTCGACGAACTGCCGCAGCATGTCGACACCCGTGTCGGAGGCAACCTCATCCGCGCCTATCCCGCCATCGTCGATGAGGGAGCGACGGTCGGCGTCCGCCTGCTCGCGACCGCCCAGGAGCAGGCCGCCGCGATGCCGGGCGGCATCCGCCGCTTGCTGGCGCTCGCGGTGGCCAACCCGTCGACGTACGTGCAGCAGCACCTCACGAACGCCGAGAAGCTCGCCCTCGCGGCCAGCCCCTATCGCTCGACCGGCACGCTCTTCGATGACGCCCTGCTCGCGTGCATCGACGACGTGCTCTATCGCGTCGCTCCGAGCGGCGCGTTCTTCACGCGCAAGGAATTCGAGACCACCCGCGACCGGGTCTCCGCAGTTCTCATGGACACGATGTTCGAGACGATCGGCCTCGTCGGACGCACGCTGAGCGCCGCCCGCGACGTGGAGCGCGCCATCAAGCAGGGCACGAGCATGCAGACCATCACCGCCGTGACGGATGCGCGCGAGCAGCTCGCCGGACTGGTCTTCGACGGCTTCATCTCCACGACCGGCCTCGATCGGCTGCGACACCTGCCCCGCTACCTCGCCGGAATCACCTCGCGCCTGACCAAGCTCGCCGAGAACCCGCAGCGCGATCAGGTCTGGATGCGAGAGGTGCAGCAGGTCACCGAGCGCTACGTCGAGGCCGGTGGCACGGTCCCCATCGACAGCCACGCCTCTCCTGCTCTCGTGAAGGCGCGCTGGATGATCGAGGAACTGCGGGTCAGCCTGTTCGCACAGGAGCTCGGCACGGCCGAGACGGTCTCCGCACAGCGCATCCTCAAGGCCCTGCGAGGCTGAGCACCCGCGGCAAGGCCGCGCTCGGATATCGTCGAAGGCGTGAGCATCACCGTCCTTCGAACCCGCCACGACGATCCTCAGGCCCGGCCGCTCATCGACGAGCTCTCGCGCGAATACGACGAGCGCTACGGCCTCAACGACGGCATCCCCTCCTCCGTGGAGCTCAGCCGCTACCCCGCCGAGCGCTTCACTCCGGAGGAGGGCGGTGACTTCCTGCTGCTCGTCGATGAAGCGGGCGAGGTCGTCGCCGGCGGCGCGTTCATGCGCGTCGGCGAGGGCACCGTCGAGGTCAAACGGGTGTGGACGCACTCGTCCCACCGCCGCAAGGGCCTCGCCCGCCGGGTGATGGCCGAACTCGAGGCCGAGGCGCTGCGCCGGGGCGTCCGGCGCATCGAACTGACCACCGGCGCCCGCCAGCCCGAGGCCGTCGCGCTCTACCTCGAGCTCGGCTACACGCCCGCGTTCGACCTCGACGGCGACTGGGAGTCGGTCGGCTACCTCAGCTTCGAGAAGTCACTCGACGAGCAGCGCGCCGACCGCGACGCCGGCTGAGGCCGCGTCCGCATCAAGGTGCTCCGACCACGGATGCGTCCGACCGGCCAGGCGCACCAGCTCGACGCCGTGCAGCGCCTCGACCGAGAGCACCACGGTGCTCAGCGCGATCGAGCGCTCGAGCAGCCGCAGGGCGGCAGGACCGAACGAGGCCGTGTCCTCGACCCCCGAGAGCACGGATGCGCCCAGGCTGACCGGGGCGGCGAGCTGCCGCAGTTCGGCGAGCGCGTCGGCAGCGGCATACCAGCTCAGGCCGGGCAACCGTGAGCGCCCGTCGGCGCGGAAGGGCCGCTGCAGCTCCGAGAGCAGTGCGATGCGGCGTTCGGATGCCGCGGCAACGTGGGCGAGCGCCAACCGCAGTGATTCGACGGTGAGAACGAGGGAGGTGATCGCGAAGTTCCCGCCCGAGAGCGTGCGCCCGCTCGCCGCATCCACGAGGGGGTTCTCGCTGCGGGAGGCGAGTTCGAGGGCGAGCTGCTCGCGCAATCGCCCGATGAGGTCGAGAAGCGCGCCGTTGACCTGCGGGGCGGTGCGCACCGAGAGCGGATCCTGCACGCTGCGCTCGCGCTGATCGTGCAGCACGGCGACGTCGCGCGTGAGCGAACGGATGCGCTCCGCGGAGGCGATCTGCCCGGGCACCGGATGCGCCTGCTGCACCGCGTGGTCGAAAGGGGTCAGGGATCCCCCGCGTCCGTGGTGCGCGAGCGCCTCCAGCGTGAGCGCGACGGCGCGGTCGGCGCCGCGGGCGACGCCCTCCAGCCGGTCGAGCAGCACGCTGCCGACGCCCACGCTCAGGGCGTTGGAGCTGAGGAAGGCGGCCGCCTCGCCCGCGGCCGGCTCGAAGCCGTCGTCGACGAGAGCGGCCAGCAGCTCGGCGAGCACGGTCAGGTCCGCGGCGCCGACCGAGCCGAGCGAGGGAACCGCCGGGAGTTCCTCCCTGCGCAGCAGGGACACCGCCGCGGTGACCAGCTCGGGACGCACGCCCGATCCGCCGTTGAGCAGCACCGCCACCCGCGCCGCGAGCGTGGCGCGCACGTACTCGGGCACGAGTGGTTCGCCCGCTCCCCCGCGGTGGTTCGCGATCACCCGGCGCTGGAAGGCGGCGAGTTCCGCGGTGTCCAGCCGGTCGTCCCGCCCTTCGCCGAGCCGGGTCGTCAGCCCGTACACGGCAGCACCGGCCGCAACCGCGTCGTCGACGACGGTGCGGGCGGCCGCCACCGCATCCAATGCTCCCGGCGCCAGTTCGACGTCGGCACCACGGGCGATGAGCACGACCTGCTCGGGCGTGACACCGCCTGCTCCGAGCTCGACCGCCATCAGAAGTCCAGCAGGTTCGCGCGCAGGCCGCCGTCGCCGAGCTCGGTGCGCAGGATGCCGCGGCGTCGCAGCGCCGGAACGAGGCTGTCGAGGGTGCGATGCACGTTCGCCGGATGCACCTGGCCGGTGAACAGGAACCCGTCGCCGCCGACCGCGTCACCGAGCTCGCCGAGGTGGTCGGCGACCTCGTCGGCCGTGCCGATGACGGCGAGCCCGTCGCCGTTGGCTCGCGTCTGGAGGATCTCGCGCAGCGTCGACCCGTCGGGCGCCGACTTCACGAAGTTGTCGAGCGTGCCCTGGTTGCTGTTGGTCGTGAGCTCGGGAAGCGGCTCGTCGAGGTCGAAGCGCTTGAAGTCGGTACCCGTGAGGTACGAGATGGACTGCAGCGCCTCGTCGATGGCCGCCTGCGTCAGCTCCGACCGGCGCGCGCGCACCGCGGCGCTCTCCTCGGCGTTCGCCGTGACGATCGGCTGCACGACGAACAGCACGCGGATGGCGTCCGGGTCGCGGCCGGCGTCGGCGGCTGCCTGACGCACCGACTCCCGGTGGGCCCGCATCCGCTCGGGCGTGGAGGCCAGGGCGAGCACGACGTCGGAGTGCTTGCCGGCGAACGCCTGCCCCCGCCCCGAGGCGCCCGCCTGCACCATCACGGGCTCCTCGGCCAGTGGTGCGTTCGTCAAGGGCCCGCGCACCTGGAAGAAGCGGCCCGTGTGATCGATCGTGTGCACCTTGCGGAAGTCGGCGAACACGCCGCCCTTCGCATCCTCGACGATGGCGTCGGGTTCCCAGCTGCGCCAGAGCTTGCGCACCACGTCGACCCACTCGTCGGCGCGGTCGTAGCGCAGGTCGTGCTCGATCTGCTTGTCGAGGCCGTAGTTCTGGGCGGCCAGGTCGCTGCCGCTCGTGACGACGTTGAAGCCGAGGCGGCCGTCGGCGAAGTGCTGCAGGGTCGAGAGCAGGCGTGCGGCCGTGAACGGCTCGTAGAAGCTCGCGCTCAGCGTCGGCACGATGCCGAGCTTCGAGGTCGCGCCCAGCAGGTAGGGCACCAGCGGCAGCGGGTCGTGCTTGGGAACGAACCGGGCCGCGGCCAGGTTCACCTCGGCGGTGCCGCCGTAGGTGTCGGGCACCGTCACGCCGTCTTCGATCACGAAGAGGTCGAATCCGGATGCCTCGAAGACGCGCGCCGCATCCTGGTAGACCTGCGGCTGCTTCCAGTCGTAGCCGATGCCGTAGCTGGGATCGCCCCATCCCTGAACTCCGAAGCCCGCGCCGAGGAACCAGCCGAAGTGGGTAAGGGTCATGCGTCCGTTCCCGTCAGGCCGGCGGCGTGCAGCCAGTCGGCATTGAAGCCCTTGGTGAGGTAGTTCAGGCCCGAGTCGGCCGAGATGACGGCGATGACCGAGCCGGGCGCGGCATCCGCGGCGATCTCGAGCGCGGTCGCGACGGCGAGGGCGGAGGAGGGCCCGAGCAGCAGCCCCTCCTCGAGGGCGAGCGCGTGCAACGTGTCGTACACCCGACGATCGGGGATGGTGCGCACCTCGTCGATGACCGCGGCGTGCACGTTGGCCGGCCACCAGTCCCGCGACCAGCGGGTGCCGACGCCGTCCACGAGTATGGGGCCCTCGGCGCCGCCGCCGTACGTCGACCCCACGGGATTCGCGCCGATCACGCGCACGGCGCCGTTCGAGGCCTGCTTGAGGAAGCCGCCGACTCCGCTGATGGTTCCGCCCGTGCCGATCGCGGCGACGAAGTGGGTCACGCGCGCGGCCGTCTGGCGCCAGAGCTCCGGTCCGGTTGCCGTGAAGTGGGCATTGGGGTTGTCGGCGTTGTCGAACTGGCGGGACTGCCACGCGCCCGGAATCTCGGCCGTGAGGGCCGCAGCGACGGCACGCGGGTTGGCGGCGTCGTCGGGCGCGGCGTCCCAGTCGGCCTCGACGAGCCTCGCCCCGTACGCCCGCAGCAGCGCCTTCTTCTCGGCCGAGATGTCGGCGGAGTGCACGATGACCACCGGATGCCCGGTAAGGCGGCCGATGAGCGCCAGGCCGATGCCGGTGTTGCCCGAGCTGGACTCGACGATCGTTGCGCCCGGGGCGAGTGCTCCGCTCGCCTCTGCGGAACGGATGATGCCGAGCGCGGCCCGGTCCTTCGACGACCCGCCCGGATTGCGGCCCTCGAGCTTGACGACGATCCGGCCGGGCAGCCCGGCGGCGAGTCGCCCGAGCTCGACCACGGGCGTCTCGCCCACGAGCTGGGCCACCGACGAGAGCACCTCCCAGTCGCCGACGGCGGGCGCGACGGCTGCCGTCTCGGCGTCGTGCAGCAGGCTCGGCATGAGGAACAGGCTATGTCGGCCGCGGGATGCGCGAGCGCGCCGTTGCGCCGCGTTACGGTGCGCCGGTCTCGCTCAGCGGCGGAGACGATCGGTCAGAGCACCTTGGAGAGGAACGCCTTCGTGCGGTCGTGCTGCGGGTTGGCGAGCACCTCGCGGGGGTCGCCCGATTCCACGACGACACCGCCGTCCATGAACACCAGCCGGTCGGCCACTTCGCGCGCGAAGCCCATCTCGTGCGTCACGACGATCATCGTCATGCCCGACTGCGCGAGCTCCTTCATGACATCGAGCACCTCACCGACGAGCTCGGGGTCGAGGGCCGACGTCGGCTCGTCGAAGAGCATGAGCTTGGGCTCCATCGCGAGCGCGCGGGCGATGGCGACGCGCTGCTGCTGCCCACCCGAGAGGTGCGCGGGGTAGTAGTCGGCGCGGTCGGCGAGGCCCACGCGGGTGAGCAGCTCACGGGCGCGCTTCTGGGCCTCCGCCTTGGACTGGCCCTTCACCCGCACCGGCGCCTCCATCACGTTCTCGAGCGCCGTCATGTGCGGAAAGAGGTTGAAGCGCTGGAACACCATGCCGATGTCGCGGCGCTGGCGGGCCGCATCCTTGGGGTGCAGCTCGTAGAGCTTCTCGCCCGACTGCCGGTAGCCCACGAGGTTGCCGTCGACACTGAGACGCCCCGATGTGAGGGTCTCGAGGTGGTTGATCAGCCGCAGGAAGGTCGACTTGCCCGAGCCCGACGGCCCCACGAGGCAGAGCACCTCACCCGGCAGAACGGTCAGCGAGATCGACTTCAGCACCTGGTTCGAGCCGAAGGTCTTCGAGACGCCGACCGCCTCGACCATCGGTGTCGCGGTCACGGATGCCGCGGGCGCGCCCGCAACGGACGTGTCGGTCATCAGCGGTGTCCTCCTTCATGCGACTGCGGGAAGACCACGGAGGGCTGGTTCGCCCCCGCGATCGGGACGGCGCCGCCCGGTGCGGCTCCCGCATCCTTCGGACCGTCGTCGCGCCGGTCGCCGATGCCGCGGGCGAAGCGCTTCTCGAGGAAGTACTGGCCCACCATGAGGATCGAGGTGAAGAACAGGTACCAGAGCGAGGCGACGATGAGCATCGGAACCGGGTTGAAAGTCTCGGCCGAGATGTCGCGGGTGCGGTTGTAGAGGTCGAAGCTGAAGGGAACCGCCGTCACGAGCGAGGTCGTCTTGAGCATCGAGATGACCTCGTTGCCGGTGGGCGGGATGATCACGCGCATCGCCTGCGGCAGGATGACCCGACGCATCGTCTGTCCCCAGCCCATGCCGAGGGCCGTCGCGGCCTCGTGCTGGCCGGTGTCCACCGAGAGCAGGCCGGCCCGCACGATCTCCGACATGTACGCGGCCTCGTTGAGGGCCAGTCCGATCACCGAGAGCCAGAAGGCGCTCAGCACGGCGCGCGTCGAGAAGGATGCCCACTCGACGCCGGTGAACGGAATGCCCACGTCGATGCTCTGGTAGATGGTCGCGAGCAGGCCCCAGAAGACGAGCTGCACGTACACCGGCGTTCCACGGAACAGCCACACGTAGAACCACGACACGGCCTTCAGCACCGGGTTCGGCGAGAGCCGCATGACGGCCAGCACGACCCCGAGCACGATGGCGATGACCATGGCGAGCACCGTGAGCTCCAGGGTCACCAGTGCAGCCGCCGACACACGCCGGTCGAAGAGGTACTTTCCGACCGACGGCCAGTCATAGGCCGGGCGCATCGCCGCGTCGATGAGGAAGACGGCGGCGATGAGCAGAATGACGACCGCGAACACGATGCGCCACGGATGCCGCAGCTTGATCGCCCGGATGGGCTCGGATTCCGCCGGGGCTATGCCCGCGCGTTCCGTGGTCGCGGTCGTCATGGCGCTTACTCCTTCGACGCGGCGTTGACGCCGATCGTGTCGACGGCGCCGTCCTCGACGCCCCACTTCTTGAGGATCTTGCCGTAGGTGCCGTCATCGACGAGGGCCTGCATCGCCTGCTGGACGGCCTTCGTGAGGTCCGAGTCCTTGGCCACGACGATGCCGTAGGGAGCCACATCGAAGCTCTTGCCCGCCAGCTGCAGCTTGTCGCCGGTCTGCTTGACGGCGTAGAGGGTGACGGGAGAATCCGCCGACAGCGCGTCGGCCTGGCCCAGCGCCACGGCATTGGTCGCCGCATCCTGCGTGTCGAACTGCAGCTTCTGGATCTCGGGCTTGCCCGCGTCGACGCAGGCCTGCGACTTCGCGGGGACCTCGTCGGTGTCCTCATACGTCGTGGCCTGCACGGCGACCTTGAGGCCGCAGGCGTTGTCGGGGTCCACGTCCTTGCCCTTTGCGGAGGCCCACTGGATGCCGGCGGTGTAGTAGTTCACGAAGTCCACCTGCTTCTCGCGCTCCGTGGTGTCGGTGAACGAGGAGAGCCCGAGGTCGGCCTTGCCGCCCGTGACCGAGGGGATGATGTTGTCGAACTTGGAGACCTGGTACTCCGTCTTCACGCCGAACTTGGCCGCGACGGCGTCCGCGAGCTCGATCTCCCAGCCGATCGGGTTGCCGGCGTCGTCCTTGTACTCGTTGGGCGCGTAGGTCGGGTCGGTGCCGATGATGAGCTTGCCGGCCTTGGTCACCGAGTCGGGCAGCAGGCCGGCCAGTTTGTCGTCCTTCTTCACATCGCTCGCCGCGCCCGAGGCGGCCGGGGTCGAGGTGCTGTTGTCGACACAGCCGGTGAGCAGCAGTGCTGCGGCTGCGGCCGTCGCCACCAGGGCGGGCATCGCGGAGCGCATGCGCATGTGGTTCCTTCTTTCGTTGTGCAGGGGATGGATCAAGTCTCGACGCTCAATGTTCCGGGGATGTTTCCACCGGGCGGTCGGGGTGGTTCGACCACTGCGACCACGAGCCCGGATAGAGGGCGGCCTCGAAGCCGGCCACGGCGAGCGCGAGGGCGTCGTGGGCAGCGGTCACGCCCGAGCCGCAGTAGACGCCGACGGCAGCATCGGCGCTCACGCCGAGCTCCTCGTACCGACGACGCAGCTCGGCGGCGGGCAGGAAGCGGCCGTCGGCGGCCAGGTTTGCCGAGCTCGGCGCATTGAGGGCGCCGGGGATGTGGCCGGCCACGGGATCGACCGGCTCCACCTCCCCTCGAAAGCGCTCCGGCGCCCGCGCATCGAGCAGAACGCCGGTCGCGGGCAGCGCAGCCGCTTCGTCCATGTCGAGCACCGGCAGGTGGCCGTAGGTCAGGTTCACCGATCCCGAACGCGGAGTGGCCGCGCCCTCCTCGAGTGCATGGCCCGCAGCACGCCAAGCGGCGAGGCCGCCGTCGAGCACGCGTACGTCGGCGACGCCGGCGTAGCGCAGCAGCCACCACGCCCGCGCGGCGGATTGGCCGGCGTTGTCGTCGTAGACGACCACGGCGTCGCCGTCGCCCAGCCCCCAGCTGCGCGCCGCTGACTCCAGGTCGCGCACGGCAGGCAGCGGATGCCGCCCGTCGGTCGCGGCGCCGTGACCGGCCAGTTCCCGGTCGAGATCGACGTACACCGCGCCCGGTATATGCCCCTCGAGGAATCGGCTCTCGCCATCCGTGGCACCGAGCCGCCAGCGCACGTCGAGGATGCGCGGCGCACGGCCATCCTCGAGGACGGCGGCGAGCTCTTCGACGCTGGTGAGCTGATGGTGCACGCGCAGGTACCTCTCGCTGTGATCAGTAGAGGCTAACCCGCTGACAGCGGCAGTTCCAACCCGGATAGGGTGGGTGCATCGTGGCCAGCTATACCGATCTGATGAAAACCCCGGGCGTCGCGCGCATCATCGCCGCCCAGCTGACGGCTCGGTTCCCGAACGGCATGCTCTCGCTCGCCTTCCTGCTGCACATCGAGCGTCAGACCGGCTCCTACGGCGCGGCCGGGCTCGTGCTCGCCGCGACGAGCATCGGCCAGGCCATCGCCGGCCCGCTCACGAGCCGGTTCATGGGCATCTGGGGCATGCGCCGGGTCATCGTGATCACGATCATCATCTGTGCGACCGCGGTGAGTGTCGTGGCGCTCGTGCCCATGACCATTCCGCTGTACATGATCGTCGGCTTCATCTCCGGCCTGTCGACTCCGCCCATCCAGCCGGCCGTGCGCACCATCTACCCGAAGATGGTCAACTCGCGGCAGCTGACGCCGCTGTTCTCGCTCGACGCGACGGCCCAGGAGGTCATCTGGGTGGTCGGCCCCGTGGTCACGACCTTCGTCGCCACCCAGATCGGCACCGTCTGGGCGATCCTGCTGGCGGTGACGTTCCTCGTGGGCGGCGGCATCTGGTTCGTCGTCTCGCCCGAGCTCGGGCGAGTGCGCATCCCGCGATCCAAGCGCGCCTTCGGCACCGTGCTGCGGCGTCCTCCCGTCATGCTCGCCACCATCGTCGGCTTCCTGCTCGTCGGCGCCTGCGCGGCGATCGAGGCCGGTGTCGTTGCCGTCTTCGGCCACGGCAACGCGGACTCCGGCATCGTGCTGGCCATCTTCTCCATCGGCTCCATCGCCGGCGGCCTCAGCTTCGGGCGCGTGCCCATCGGACCATGGTCCACGGCGCGGCGGATGCTGCTCGTCTTCGTCGGAACGGCGCTCGCGCTCGGCGCGATGAACTTCTGGTGGCTCTCCCTCACCCTGTTCATCGCCGGTCTCGGCATCGCCCCCGCCCTCGCCGTGCTCTTCGCCATCGTCTCGGCGAGCGTCAAGTTCAGCGACACGGCCGAGGCCTACGGCTGGGTCGGCACGGGACAGCTCATCGGCGCCGCCCTCGGATCCGCCGCTGCCGGCGTGCTCATCGACGCCTACTCGCCCGTCGGCGCGTTCTACGCCGCGACCGCCTTCGCCTTCGTGGGCTTCATCGTGCCCGTGCTCGCGCGCCGCTGGCACCCCGACCTGCGCGGGCGCGACGCGAGCCCGATGCCCGACACCGAGCCCGTACCGGTGCAGCCGAGCTGAGCACGATGGGCCTCGACCTCACGACCAGGCTGTCGCTGCGCGACGGCAACTCGGTGCCGCAGCTCGGCCTCGGCGTCTACAAGGTGCCGGATGCCGACACGCCGGCCGTCGTGACCGCGGCGCTCGATGCGGGCTACCGGCACGTCGACACGGCCACGCTCTACGGCAATGAGCACGGCGTCGGGGAGGCGCTGCGGGCATCCGCGGTACCGCGCGCGCAGGTGTTCCTGACGAGCAAGGTCTGGAACGACGATCACGGCTTCGGTGCCACGCTGCGCGCCTTCGACGCGAGCCTGCGACGGATGCGGCTCGAGGCGCTCGACCTCTACCTCATCCACTGGCCCTGCCCCCGGCAGGACCTCTACGTTCCCACCTGGCGGGCGCTCATCCGCCTGCAGCAGGAAGGCAGGGTCGCCTCCATCGGAGTCTCCAACTTCCACGCCTCCCACATCCGCCGCATCGCCGACGAGACCGGTGTTCGCCCCGCCGTGAACCAGGTCGAGCTGCATCCCTGGCTGCAGCAACGCGAACTGCGCGAGTTCCACGCCGCTCACGGCATCGCGACCGAGGCCTGGTCGCCGCTGGCCCGCGGCCGGGCCGTGGACGATCCGGTGCTGAGCGCCATCGGGCAGCGGCACAGCGTCTCGGCGGCTCAGGTCGCCATCCGCTGGCACCTGCAGCAGGGCAACGTCGTCATCCCGAAGTCGGTCACGGCGAGCCGCATCCCCAGCAACGCCGACGTCTACGGCTTCGAACTGGACGCCGACGAGCTCGCCGAGATCGCGGCCCTGGATGCCGGAGAGCGCACCGGCAGGAATCCCGACGACGTCGGCTGAGATCGGCTGAACGGCGCTGGGCTACCAGCGCGGGTGGATCTGGGCGCGCAGCCGGCGGTCGTACAGGTCGCGCACGCCGTCGTTGAAGGACTCACCGAGCGGAGCCAGCGAGCCGGCGGCAGCGTTCGAGCGCGCCTGATCGGGGGTGCGGGCGCCGGGGATGACGCTGCTCACGCCGGGCAGCTGCGCCACCCAGGCGAGTGCTGCCTGCGCCGTCGGGATGCCGTCGGGCACGAGGTCGGCGAACTCGTGCGCGGCCTCGAGGCCCCTCTCCCAGCCCACGCCCGAGAAGGTCTCGCCCACGTCGAAGGCGCTGCCGTCGCGGTTGAAGTTGCGGTGGTCGTTGGGGGCGAACGTCGTGTCGCGGGTGTACTTGCCCGAGAGCAGGCCGGAAGCCAGCGGCACTCGAGCGATGATGCCGACCCCGGCAGCCTGGGCCGCCGGCAGAACCTCGTCGAGCGGCTTGAGGCGGAACGCGTTCAGGATGATCTGCACCGTCGCGGTGCCCGGGCGCGAGATCGCATCCAGAGCCTGGCCCGAGGTCTCGACGCTCACGCCGTAGTTCGCGATCACGTTCTCCTGCACCAGGGTGTCGAGCGCGTCGTAGACCTCCCCGCTGGCGATCACCGAGCCGGGCGGGCAGTGCAGCTGCACGAGGTCGAGGGTCTCGGTGCCGAGGTTGCGCCGCGAGCGATCGGTCCACTCGCGGAAGTTCTCGAGCACGTAGTTCTCGGGAAGCTGCTCGACGCGGCGACCCATCTTGGTCGCGACCGTGATATCCAGGCCCGGGTTGTCGGCGAGGAAGTCGCCGATGATGCTCTCCGAGCGCCCGTCTCCGTAGACATCCGCGGTGTCGAAGAAGCTCACGCCCGCCTCGACGGATGCGGAGAGCACCTCGCGCGCATCCGCGATGCTCACATCGCCCCAGTCCGCTCCGAGCTGCCAGGTGCCGAGTCCGATGACCGAGACGGTGCGGCCGGTACGGCCGAGGGTGCGATGATCCATGCGTTCCAGACTAGGCCGTTGCGATCACCGGAGCGGAGCCCGTCATCGGCTTCTCGATGGCGCTCTCGACGTGCACCACCTCCTGGCTGCGGAAGTGGCCCACGAACATGAGCACGACGCCGACGAGCGCCCATCCCGCGAGCACGAGCCATGACTGCAGGGCGTTCGCGTCGGGGAAGTACGAGAGATCGCGCAGCAGGGTCGTGCTCGCTCCCGGCACGAAGAACTGGCCGATCGCTCCCCAGGGCGCGGGAAGGAACTGCAGGGGCTGGGTCGCCGCCGAGATCGGGTTCCCGATGAACATGGTGATCACCGAGCCGACCGCGATGCCGATGCGGCCGAACACGGCCGTGGCCCCGACGATGAGGGCACCGGTTCCGAGCAGTGTCAGCGCCATGGCCGCACCGTTGACGAGGAAGTCGCCCTGCAGGATGCCGAACCACGGCTGCAGGATGGCGGTCAGGCCGAAGCCCGCGATGACGGAGTAGGCGAGGATCGCCGCGAATCGACGCCAGACGCCGGCCACGAGAACCGAGATGAGGATGCCACCCAGCATGCCGCCGAGCACCATGGGAAAGCTCGCCGCCGCGAAGCCGACGCCACGGGAATCCGTCGACGCGAGCGGAACGACATCCGTCAGCTTCACGGTCGCCGGGGTGGTCGAGAGCGCCTTCTCGATGATCTGCGCTGCCTGAGCAGGCGGGAGTTGGCCGGCCTCGGCCGCGGCGTTCGTCTTCGCGACGGCCGCCTGCACGCCCGCGGCGGTGAGAGAGTTCACCTGCATCTGCAGCTGCGACTGCAGCTGGCCCATCACCTGGGTCTGCACGGTGCCGCCAGCGGAGGCGGTCAGCACCTCGGGCTTCTGCCCGAGCACGACGGCGCCATAGATGTCGCGCGATTCGATCCGGTCGACAGCCTCGCTCCGGCTGTCGAGAGTCGTGACGTCGAAGCGCCCCTCCGCGTTCTTGTCGAGCGCTTCGGTGAACGACGAGACCTGCGTCGCGTCGCCCGTGACGGCGATGGGGAACGACTTGATGCTCGAGGTAATGCTCGGCCAGAGGAATGCGAGCACCACGACGGCGACGATGAGAGAGGCACCGACGGCGATGCCGATCGCGCGAGCCCACTTGGTGTGCGGGGCGGTGATGACGGGTGACGACATGGGAGCTCCTATAAAACGAATGATCGTTCTTTATTGTGAATCAGCCTGTTGCCCTTGTCAAGAACGAACGTTCTTTTTTATCCTGTGAGGATGCCGAAGGTCACCGAGGAGTATCGCGAGACGCGCCGCCACGAGATCGCCGCCGCCGCACTGCGCTCCTTCGCCCGCACGGGCTTCGAGGCGACGACGATGGCCGACATCATCGCGGAGTCCGGGCTGTCTGCCGGAGCCATCTACGGCCACTACAAGAGCAAGAACGAGCTCATCCAGGCCGTCGTCTCCGACGTGCTCGGTCGCCGCACGCGCGACGTCGCCGAGGCGATGCGCGCCGATCGCCTGATGTCGCCGGCGGAGCTCATTGGCCGCTTCATCTCGGGCATGCGCGGCGAGTTCGGCGACTCCCGCGTGCTCGTGCAGCTCTGGGCCGTCGCGGCCCAGGACCTCGACGTGCGCACGCTGGCGAATGGCGTCGTCCAGCAGATCACCGACCTCTTTCGCACCTACCTCATCGCGTGGCACACCCAGGAGTCCCGTCTCTCGGCCGATGACGCCGAGGCTCTGGCCGACCGGCAGACGCCCGTGTGCCTCGGTCTCGCCCAGGGCTACATCGTGCAGAGTGCGATCATCGACGACTTCGACGGCGAGGGCTATCTGGCCGCGGCATCCGGATTGTTCTCGGACTGAAACCGCGATACGCGATCGTGATGTCACGATCCGGCCGCGAGAGCGCCGGCGACTCCGGTTCGGTTCTACAGTGTGGCCATGAATCGAGCATTGACCGCCGCCACCGTCGCCGTCGCCTCCCTGCTCCTGCTCTCCGGCTGCTCACTGGGCAGCAGCGCCGACTCGCGCGCCCCGTCCGATGCGGGCGGGTCCGCACCGCAGGTCGCACAGGACCCCGAGAAGGCCGCCGACGGCTCGGCGTCATCGACGGGCTCCGTACAGCCCCAGCAGGTGATCACGACGGGTTCGATGACGGTCACGGCCGACGACCCCGTCGCATCCGGCGAACGGGCTGCAGCAATCGTCACGGATGCCGGCGGCCGCGTCGAGTCGCGGTCGCAGTCGCCGCAGAGCGAGGACCGACCGGCGAGCGCGAACCTCGTGCTGCGCATTCCGGCGGATGACTTCGACGCCGTCGTGAAGCGGATCGGCGCCCTCGGCGATGTGCGCGACTACACGACGCAGGCCGCCGACGTGACCCAGCAGAAGAAGGACGTCGATGCGCGCATCCTTGCGCTGCAGACCTCCGTCGGGCGCCTCGAGCAGCTCATGGGGCAAGCGGCGACCACGGCCGACCTCATCGAGATCGAGAATGCTCTCTCGGCGCGCCAGGCGGAGCTGGACTCGCTCATCGCACAACGCGACTCGATCGCCGACCAGGTCGCCTACTCGACACTCTCCGCATCCTTCACGGCACCCGGAGTCATCGCAGCCGGCGCTCCCCACTCCTTCTGGGACGGGCTCGTGGCCGGTTGGCAGGCCGTGATCGCGTTCCTGTCGGGAGCCCTCGTCGTCATCGGCGTGCTGCTCCCCTGGATCGGCGTTCTCGTCGTGATCGCCGCGATCGTGCTCGGCATCGTGTGGCTGGCCCGTCGCGGTCGCGGAAGCGGCACCCCTCCCGTCGTCGAGTAGAGCCGCCGATCCACTCCGCACCCGGCGCCGGGCCGCCCTCGAGAGATAATGAGGCATGTCCTACTCCGTCGAACGGCGCTCCAATCCGACCGCCTGGGCCGCATTCTGGATCGCGCTGGCCGGCCTCGTGCTCATGCCCATCCCCTTGTTCATCGGGCTGATCCTCGGCGGCGGCCTCTCGGTCGTCGCCGCGATCCTCGCCGTGATCGCCCTGCTCAAGGGGCTCGCCCGCAGCGGCAAGGGCATCGCGCCCGTCGTGTTCGCGGCGATCTTCATCGCACTCACGTGGGGCGGCATCTCCATCGGAGGCGGCACCATCTGGTAGGTCGAGGACCTGAGTCAACCGAGCGCTGCACGCCCGGTGCTGCGCTTGCGGACCTCTCGCAGCACGATCTGCTCGGGGCACACTGTCGAGAGGAAGTCTCCGACGGACAGTGCGAGTCGTTCGCCCACCAACGAGTAGAGGATGCGGTTCGCATCACGTCGCTCAGTCACCAGTCCGGCCTGCCTCAGCACGGCCAGGTGACGAGAGATCGTGGGCCCGGTCGCTGTGAAGCGGGCCGCGATCTCGCCCGCGGCCAGCTCGCCGTCTTTCAGATCCTGCAGGATCTGTCGACGAGTCGGGTGCGCAAGGGCCGAGAAGATGTCTGACGCCGCATCTGCCATGCTTGCAATATAGCACTCTTACTAAATATCGTGTAGCTTCATTGCTAATAAGCAAAGGAGATACGCCATGCGGGTAGCCATCACCGGCGGGACGGGATTCGTCGGTCGACACCTGGCTGAGCGGTTGGATCCCGCACAGACCGTGGTCATCTCGCGCCGCACCGGCACTTCGGTCCGCGATGTCGATGCTCTCGCGGCCGCTTTCGCGGGATGCGAGGCCGTCGCGCACTGCGCCGGCATCAATCGTGAGATCGGCGATCAAACCTTCGAAGCGGTCCACGTCGAAGGCACGCGTGCGGTCATCGAAGCCGCTCGCCGCGCTGGAGTGAAGAGAATCGTGATGCTCAGCTTCCTTCGCGCGCGACCCGACAGCGGATCCGGTTACCACGACACGAAATGGGCTGCGGAGGAGATGCTGCGCGGTTCAGGGCTCGACTACACGATCCTGAAGTCGGGAATGATCTACGGTCCAGGCGATCACATGGTCGACCACGTGACGCGTGCCGTGCGAACGTTTCCCGTCTTCGCGACCGTCGGCTACTCCGAACGCATGGTGCGGCCGGTCGCCGTCGCCGACGCGGTCGATGTGCTGGTCGCCGCCCTTGACGGACGGATCGCCGATCCCACCGTCGCCGTCATGGGCGCCGAGGAACTGGAGCTCGGCGCTGCCGTCCGCCGCATCGCGGGCGTTGCCGGCCGCCACCCGCTGTATGTTCGCGCGCCCGTCTGGTCCATCCGGGCTCTCGCGCAGATCACTGAATGGCTGATGATCACGCCGCTCATCGCGAAAGCGCAAGCGCAGATGCTCGCCGAAGGCGTGAGCGAAGCCGCTCCGCCCGCGCCGGAGTTGCCCCAAGGGCTGCGCCCGACGCGTCGGTTCGATGAAGCCAGCATCCGTGCCGCAATGCCCGACGGTCGATTCACGCTCAGCGACCTCCGGATCACCCGCTTGATCAGAACTCGACGCCGGCCTGAGGCGACGACGGCGTCTGCATAGCGGTCGGCATGCGAACGCGGAACAAGCCGGGTTTTGCTGAGTTCCAGCTGGCGACGTCAGGCCGAGCTGTCGCTACGACACGGCACCTCGAAGCCCGTCAATCGGTTTTTCGTCCCATGTGGAGAAGGGGTCGTCACCGACCTCGGCCATCAGCGCCGCGGAGGCGGCTTGCGCTGCAACCGGCGACTCCCACACGGCGATTCCAACGAAACGACCACTGTCATCGTCGACGATGCCGGTCCATACCAACCCGGGCTGCTGGCGAGCCACTCGGCTGTAGCGTTGCATCGAGTCCAACACGGCGGCACGATGTTCGGGATGGGGCGCGTGCACGGATACGACGGCGTAGGTCATGAAGGCATTGAAACACCTGCCAGGCACCAGCGCCAGACGATCGCCTCGAGACTCCTCATCCGACGAGATCCGGAGCGGCGCACCCGCCACTACCTGAGGGTGAGACGATACACGAGCTCTTGAGTGTGTCCGTCGAGTGTCCGGCTCTCCAACAACTCCACGTCGTCGGCCCATTGGCATGACGGCCGACTCGACCCCCGCACGAGCGATGCGAACCGCCTCATGCCGTCGACTGCTTGCGCAGTGTCGGCCTCCCAGCCTCTCCGGGGCGCGACTCGTGATGATCGAGATCCGGCAGCCGATTCAACGACGGGAACAGCGAACTAGGGTGGGCGTGTGACCGTGCTCTCCGACGAACTGCTCGAACGCATCCGCTCTCGCGCCGCGGGGTATGACCGCGACAACGCCTTCTTCCAGGAGGACTTCGACGAGCTCGTGGCCGTCGGCTACCTGAGGGCACTGGTTCCCCAGGAGTTCGGCGGCCTCGGCCTCACCCTCGAGCGGGCCGCCGCCGAACAGGTACGACTCGGCGCCGCGGCACCCGCGACGGCGCTGGCGGTCAACATGCACCTCGTCTGGACCGGGGTCGCGAAGGTGCTTCACGAGCGCGGCGACGCCTCCCTCGACTGGCTGCTCGAAGAGGCGGGCGCGGGCGAGGTCTTCGGCTTCGGCATCAGCGAGGCCGGCAACGACCTCGTGCTCTTCGGATCGCGAACGGATGCCCAGCCGCAGCCCGACGGTGGCTACACCTTCACCGGCACCAAGATCTTCACCTCGCTCTCTCCGGCGTGGACCCGCCTCGGCACCATGGGCCTGGACTCCACCTCGGCGGATGCGCCCAAGATCGTCTACGGCTTCGTCGAGCGCAGCGAGCAGGTGACCCAGAGAGACGACTGGGACACCCTCGGGATGCGGGCCTCGCAGAGCCAGTCCACCGTGCTCGACGGCGCCTTCTCCCCTGCGAATCGCATCATCCGCCGCCTCAGCCCCGGACCCAATCCCGACCCCCTCATCTTCGCCATCTTCGCGAACTTCGAGATCCTGCTCGCCGCGGTCTACACCGGAGTCGGCCAACGGGCTCTGGAACTCGCCGTCGAGGCCGCCGGCCGCCGCACCTCCCTCAAGAACGACGGCAAGAGCTACGCGCAGGATCCCGACATCCGGTGGCGGGTGGCGGATGCCGCGATCGCGCAGGACGGCATCCCGCCGCAGCTGTTCGGTCTGGCCCGCGACGTGGACGAGCAGGCTGCGCACGGCTCCCAATGGTTCCCGAAGCTGGTCGGCCTGAAGATCCGGGCCACCGAGAACGCCCGCTACGTCGTCGACCAGGCGATCCGGGTCAGCGGCGGCGGCTCGTACTTCGCCGGCAACGAACTGGGGCGCCTGTACCGCGACGTACTCGCGGGCATCTTCCACCCCTCCGACGCGGAGTCCGCCCACAACACCGTCGCGAACGCATGGTTGGGGCCGATCACGGAGTAGTTTGGAGGCGTGGGAGTACGCATCGAGAAGGTCGAACTGCCGGGCATCGGCCTGCGGCACGATCTCGTGACGGAGAGCGGTCGACGACTGAGCGTCGTAACGTACCGCGACGGCGAGCGCAATCTGGGCATCTTCGACGTCGACGACCCCGATGCCTGCCGCGACAGCATCCCGATCACCGAAGACGAGGCCGAGGCCATCGCCGACCTGCTCGGAACCTCCGTGGCCATCAGCCGCATCACCCGGCTCTCGGATGACGTGGCCGGCCTCTACACGGAACAGCTCGAACTCGGCTCGGCATCGCCCTTCATCAACCGGCCCCTCGGAGACACGAAGACGCGCACGCGCACCCACGTCTCGATCGTGGCGATCACGCGCGACGGTGCGGTCATCCCCTCGCCGACGCCCGAGGAGGTTCTGCGTCCCGGTGACGTCATCGTCGCCGTGGGCACGCGCGAAGGCCTCGACGCCGCCGGGCGCCTCATCGCCAACGGTCCCGACTGACGCCGGGCCGGGCGCATGCATGACACCACGCTGATCATCATCGAAGTCGGCGCGCTGCTGCTCGGCATGAGCCTGCTCGGGCGCCTCGCGATCCGCATCGGCATCTCCCCGATCCCGCTCTACCTGCTCGCCGGGCTGGCCTTCGGCGAGGGCGGAATCGCACCGCTCGACGCGAGCGAGGACTTCTTCGCCATCGGCAGCGAGATCGGCGTCATCCTGCTGCTCGCCCTGCTCGGCCTGGAGTACACCGCGAGCGAGCTGCTCACCAACCTGCGCCAATCCAAGATCGCCGGGCTGCTGGATGCGGTGCTCAACGCCCTGCCTGGGGCGGCCTTCGCGCTCGTGCTGGGGTGGGGTCCCGTCGCTGCCGTCGCGCTTGCGGGCATCACCTGGGTCTCCTCCTCCGGTGTGATCGCCAAGCTCATCCGTGACCTCGGGCGCGTGAGCAACCGTGAGACGCCGGTCGTGCTCGCCGTGCTCGTGATCGAGGATCTCGCCATGGCCTTCTACCTGCCGGTGCTCTCGGCGGTGGTCATGGGGATGGCCTTCTTGACGGGGGCACTGACCGTGGCGATCGCCGTGGGAGCCGTCTCCCTCATCCTCTTCATCGCCCTGCGCTACAGCACCATCGTCTCGCGCATCTTCGCCGCCGAGCATCCGGAACCGCTGCTGCTCGGGGTGCTCGGACTCACCATGCTCGTCGCCGGCCTGTCAGCGCAGGTGAACGTCTCGGCGGCCGTCGGGGCGTTCCTCGTCGGCATCGCGATCTCGGGTCGCGTCGCCGAGCATGCGAGCGAACTGCTCACGCCGCTGCGCGACCTCTTCGCCGCGGTCTTCTTCGTCTTCTTCGGCCTCTCGACCAACGCGCGCGACCTGCTCTCGATGCTCGTTCCGGCGATCGCGCTCGCCGCACTGACGATGGCCACGAAGGTGCTCACCGGCTACCTCTCCGCTCGTCGCGCGGGCATCGGCATCCCGGGTCGTTGGCGCGCAGGCTTCGCGCTCACCGCCCGCGGCGAGTTCTCCATCGTCATCGCCGGTATCGCAGTGGGTTCAGGGGTCTCGCCCTTGCTCGCCCCGCTCGCCACCGCGTATGTGCTCATCACCGTCGTGCTCGGCCCGATCCTCGCCCGCGTTCCCGACGCGGCCTGGTTCAAGGCGATCCTTCGCCAGCGCGCAGCCAGGGCGCGCGAGCGCGCGAGCCTGGCCGGATGAGCATGGCGACCCCGCCTCCGACGGCCGGAATGAGTTCGGCTGAAGCCGCCGCCTACATCCGTGCGGTGCTCGACGTGACCATCCGGGTCACCGAGGCGCTCTTCGCCGGCGGTGCCGGAGCGGAAGACACCGTCGCGGCCATGCAGGCCGTCAGTCGCGCCTACGGCGTGAAGAACGTCGAGGCCGATCTCACCTACTCGCTCATCACCCTCTCGTGGGAGAATCCGGCCACCTTCGAGACCATCTCGCACAGCCGCAACGTGAAGTACCGCACGCTCGACTATGCCCGGCTCACGCGCGCGACCGAGCTCATCAGCCGCATCGTCGACGATCCGCCGCCGCTCGAGGAGACCCGCCGCACGGTCGCCGCCATCATCGGACGAAAGCCGATGTACCCACGCTGGCTGCGCAGCATCGGCTGGAGCCTCGTGGGCGTAGGGGCCGCGCTGCTGCTCGGCGGCGGACCACTCGTCGCCGCCGCGTCCTTCCTCGCGACCCTCGTGATCGACCTCATCACCTCGGCACTTCAGCGCCGACGCGTTCCGGTGTTCTACCAATCGCTCGCCGGCGGATGCGTCGGGCCGATCGCCGCGGCCGGCGCGGTGCTTGTCGACCCGAGCGTGAACCCCTCGCTCGTCGTGGTGGCGGCGATCATCATGCTGCTGGCCGGAGTGACGACGTTCGGCGCCGTGCACGACACGCTTTCGGGCTTCTACGTCACCGGCACGGCCCGGCTGGTCGAGGCGGTACTCATCACCGCGGGCCTCGTGGCCGGGGTCCTGGCCTCCGGCCTGCTGCTCGGACGCTTCGGCCTCGACCTGAAGCTCGACCCGGCCACCGGGCCCTCGCTCGAAGACGTTCCGATGCAGCTGGTGGCCGCGGCGGTCATCGTGGCCGGATTCTGCCTCGCGGCCCAGGTGCCACGCCGTTCCATCTGGGGGCTGTGTGTTCTGGGAGCGGTGGCGGAACTCGCGTACTCCGCCGGTGTCGGCGCCGGCATCGGCATCGTGTTCGCCTCGGCGAGCGCGGCCGTCGTCGTGGGGCTGCTCGCCGCACTGGCCGTGCGGGTGGTGCGCGTTCCGCCGATCGTCGCTGTCGTGGCCAGCCTCGTGCCGTTGGTGCCCGGCCGCATCCTCTTCACCGGCCTCATGCAGCTTGCCGATTCCGACCTGCAGGGCCTGCTGTCGGTGCTCGCGGCGGCGGGCGTCGCGGGGGCGCTGGCCGCGGGAGCCATCCTGGGTCAATATCTCGTGCAGGCCACGATGGGTCCGGCGCGCTCGCTTCAACGACGCTTCGTCGGACCGCTGATGGCCATCTCACCGCGGCTCGCCCGCGGACGCAACCGGCCGCGCCGGCGCTGAGAGTCCGGCGGATCCCGCAGGCGCCCTTGTCGCGGACCGTCCGCGGTGGTCGACTGTACCCATGATCACTCCAGTGGATATCTTCAGCGGATTCGCCGTGCGCGACGTCGACGCGGCCCGCTCGTTCTACGCCGACGTGCTCGGTCTCAACGTCGAGGATGCGATGGGAGGCATCTCCCTCGGCATCGGCGGTGGCAAGAGGGTCTTCGTCTACGTCAAGCCTGATCACGAGCCGGCCACGTACACCGTGCTGAACTTCGCCGTCGACGACATCGATGCGGCGGTCGCCGAGCTCGAGCGATCGGGCGTCTCCCTGCTGCACTACGACGGCTTCGGGCAGGACGAGCACGGCATCGCGCGGCCCCCGGCAGGCAGCGGCGGAGGACCCGACATCGCCTGGTTCACCGACCCGTCGGGCAATATCCTCTCGGTGCTGCAGCCGCCGGCCGAGTGAGCACCCGCCGGGGTGGCACCGCACAATAGAGGCATGTCACTCCCCCGCACCGACACCCGCGTTCTCTATCCCGACGGCAGCACGAGCGCGCCGGCTCTCGTGTTGCACCTCGAGGCACTGCCTGAGGGCCGAGAGGCCGTCGTGCTCGACGCCACCCCGTTCCACCCGGTCGATGCCGGCTGGCCCGACCAGGGCGCCGACCGCGGCATCCTGCGCACCGATCGAGGCGACCTGCCGATCCTGGATGCGGTGCTCGCCGCCACCGACGGCGAGACGCTCTTCATCGGCGCGGATGCTCCCGTGCGCCCCGGCGCCGACGGCTGGGCGTTCCTGGTGGCCCACGTCGTCGCCGCGGCCGAGCCAGGGGTCACGGAAGGAGAAACCGTGACCGTCATCGCCGATGCCGACTACCGGCGCGCTCTCTCGATCGGCCACACGGCCTGCCATCTCGCCTCGCTGGCCCTGAACCGCGCGATGGCCGACCGTTGGACGAAGGAGGTGCGTTCCGATGGTCTCGGGCAGCCCGACTTCGACGCGAGCGCCATCACGTCGTCGTTGATCACCCCCGGCGGCTCCGTCGACGTCTTCCGGCTCAACAAGTCGCTGCGTCGGAAGGGATTCAGCGCCGACGGGCTCGAGCAGGCCCTTCCGGAGCTCGAGGCGCACGCGAACCGCACCCTTGCCGAGTGGGTGGCGACGGGCGCACCCGTGCGCATCGACCGCGACGGCCAGTTGCTCACCGACCGCCGCTTCTGGGTGTGCGAGCTGCCCGAGGCATCCGTGAGCATCGCCTGTGGCGGCACCCATGTCACCTCTCTCGCCGAACTCGGCGACGTGCGGGTGAGTCTCGCCCTCGGCGAACAGGACGGATCCCCCACTCTCACCATGCGATCGGATGCTGCGGCAGCGTAGTTTGGATGGCATGAGCCAGCATTTCGATGTCGTCATTCTCGGTGCCGGACCCGGCGGATACGTCGCGGCGGTGCGCGCCGCCCAACTCGGCAAGTCGGTCGCGGTCATCGAGGAGAAGTACTGGGGCGGCGTCTGCCTGAACGTGGGCTGCATCCCCTCGAAGGCGCTGCTGCGCAACGCCGAGCTGGCGAACACCTTCGCGCACCAGGCCGACACGTTCGGAATCCGTGGCGAGGTGAGCTTCGACTACGGCGCTGCGTTCGATCGCAGCCGCACAGTAGCGGAGGGGCGCGTCAAGGGGGTGCACTACCTCATGAAGAAGAACGGCGTGACCGAATTCGACGGCCGCGGCAGCTTCACCGACCCGCACACCATCGAGGTCGCGCTCTCCAACGGTGAACGCGAGACGGTCACCTTCGACAACGTGATCATCGCGACCGGCTCCACTGTTCGCCTGCTCCCCGGCGTCTCGCTCAGCGACAACGTGGTGACCTACGAGAGCCAGATCCTCAGCCGCGAACTGCCGACGTCGATCATCATCGTCGGCGCCGGGGCCATCGGCATCGAGTTCGGCTACGTCATGCGCGCCTACGGCGTCGAGGTCACCATCATCGAGTTCCTCGACCGCGCACTGCCGAACGAGGACGTCGACGTCTCGAAGGAGATCACGAAGCAGTATCGCAAGCTCGGCATCCCGATCCTGGCGTCGACGAAGGTCGAGACCGTCACCGACCATGGCGACCACGTCGAGGTGACCTACACCGGCGCCAACGGGCAGCCCGGCAGCGCGAGCGCCGACAAGGTGCTCATGTCGGTCGGCTTCGCCGCGCGGGTGGAAGGCTACGGCCTCGAGAACACGGGTGTGCGGGTGACGGAGCGCGGCGCGATCGGCATCGACGACTTCATGCGCACGAACGTTCCGCACATCTATGCCATCGGCGACGTGACCGCGAAGCTGCAGCTGGCACACGTGGCCGAGGCGCAGGGCGTCGTGGCCGCCGAGACCATCGGCGGGGCCGAGACCATGGCCCTCGGCGACTACCGCATGATGCCGCGCGCCACCTTCTGCCAGCCGCAGGTCGCGAGCTTCGGGCTCACCGAGCAGCAGGCACGCGACGAGGGCTACGACGTGATCGTGTCGACCTTCCCGTTCACCGCCAACGGCAAGGCGCACGGCCTGGGCGAGCCGGCCGGCTTCGTGAAGCTCGTCGCCGACTCCGCCCACTACGAGCTGCTCGGCGGCCACCTCATCGGCGCGGACGTCGCCGAGCTGCTCCCCGAGCTCACCCTCGCCCAGAAGTGGGACCTCGGCGCGCTCGAGCTCGCGCGCAACGTGCACACGCATCCCACGCTCAGCGAGGCGCTGCAGGAGGCCTTCCACGGCCTCACCGGCCACATGATCAACCTCTGACACACCGAACCCGCAGTTATCGCGGGTAGCCCAGCACCGAACCCGCAAGAATCGCGGGTGCTGCGCCTCCCGCACCCACAAAATCTGCGGGTTCGGCACATGGCACGGCCTCACACCAGCAGAAACTGCGGACTCGGCGGCCCATCCGGTCGCTGATGCTCTTCTTTGCTGCGGACTGGCGAGCACGCAGAATCTGCGGGTAGCCCAGCACCGAACCCGCAGTAATCGCGGGTGCTCGGCCTCCCACACCCACAAAATCTGCGGGTTCGGCACCGTGCACACGCCTCCCGCCGCTATGTCCCGCGGGGAGCCGAGCACCGAACCCGCACGAATTGCCAGTGCTCGGCCTCCTACACCCGCAAAAGCTGCGGGCTCGAGGGCTACCCGAGGCGGACGCTACTCCAGCAGGCCCCGGATGTCGTCGGCGCTCAGCGCCTCGCTGAAGATCGCGTCATCGTCCATCACCGAGTTCACGAGTTCGGCCTTGCGCGCCTTGAGCGCCATCACCTTCTCCTCGATGGTGCCGGAGGCCACCATGCGGTATACCATCACGTTCTTGGCCTGGCCGATGCGGTGCGCCCGGTCCACTGCCTGCGCCTCGCTCGCCGGGTTCCACCATGGGTCGAGCAGGAAGACGTAGTCGGCCTCGGTGAGGTTCAGGCCGAATCCGCCGGCCTTGAGGCTGATGAGGAAGACCGGCGCCTCTCCACCCCGAAAGCGCTCGATGACCTCGCCCCGGTTACGGGTGCTGCCGTCGAGGTACGCGTACGGGATGCCGGCGGCGTCGAACCGCGCAGCCGCGCGCTTGAGGAACGAGGTGAACTGGCTGAACACGAGCGCCCGGTGGCCCTCGGCGAGCACATCGTCGAGCTGCTCGAACAGGGCGTCGAGCTTGCTCGATGGCACCGTGCCGTACTGTTCCTCGTCGATGAGCGCGGCATCGAGCGAGAGCATGCGCAGCAGGGTCAGCGAGCGGAAGACGATGAACCGGTTGCGGTCGAGGTCGTCGACCAGACCGAGCAGCTTCTGCCGCTCGCGCTGCAGGTACATGTCGTAGATGCGTCGATGGCGCGGTTCGAGCTCAACCGAGAGCACCTGCTCCTGCTTGGGCGGTAGCTCGGACGCGACCCTGTCCTTGGTGCGGCGCAGCATCAGCGGACGGATGCGCCGGCGCAGCCGGGCGAGGCGCTCGGCATTCTTCTCGTTCTCAATCGGTCGGCGGTACTCCTCTGCGAAGCGCCGAGCCGACGGGAAGAGCCCGGGCGCCACGATGCGGAAGAGGGCCCACAGCTCACCGAGGTTGTTCTCGATCGGCGTTCCCGTCACCGCGAGGCGGAAGTCGGCGTGGATGCCGCGAGCGGCCTGGTTCACCCGCGACTGCGGGTTCTTAGCGAACTGGGCCTCGTCGAGCACGAGGCCGGCCCACTGGGAACCGGCGAACTCCTCGCTGTCCAGCCGCAGGATCGCGTACGTCGCGACCACCACATCCGAGCGCGCGGCGATGTCGGCGAGCGCCTCGCCCCGCTTGCCGGCGGTCGCCGTCACCGTGGCCACCCGCAGCCCGGGGGTGAACTTGGCGGCCTCGGCCGCCCAGTTCGAAACGAGCGAGGTCGGAGCGATCACGAGGAAGGGTCCGTGCCCCTGCTCCTGCGCATGGCTGATCAGCGCGAGGGTCTGCGCCGTCTTCCCGAGCCCCATGTCATCGGCGAGGATGCCGCCCAGACGCTGTGCGTACAGGAACGCGAGCCAGTGGTAGCCCTCCAGCTGGTAGGGACGCAGGGTCGCCGTGAAACCGGCCGGCAGGGGAACCGGCTCCACACCGACCGACTGGGACAGTCCGGCCACCGTTTGCGTCCAGCTCTGCGCCGTCTCGACCTCGTCGGCGAGTTCGGCGAACTCGTCCCAGAGATCGGTCTGGTAGCGGCTGATGCGCAACTCACCGGTCTCCCACTCGTGCAGTCCCCCGGCCTCCTGGATGAGGGCGCGCAGCGGCGCGAACACCGGCTGGTCGAGCGACAGGTAGGTGTTGTCGATGAGCAGAAGCTTGCCCGCTCCCTTGCTGAGGGCCGAGAACAGCGGCCCGAAGGGAATCGTGCGGCCCTCGACCGTGACCAGCACGCCGAGGTCGAACCAGTCGTTGTCGGTGCTGTCGACGGTGGTCACCGAGAGCTTGGGCGGCTCGAGGAGTTCGCGGTAGTCGGGGGCGGTGCCCGAGACCTCGACGCGCACCCGCTCCATCGCGCGAAGGCGCGGCAGCGTGGTGGTGGTGAACTCCGCCGCGGCCACCCCCGTGAGCACCGCGTCGGCCGGAAGGGAGCCGACCACCTGGGCGACCTCGGCGAGCACGGCCCTCAGGTCGTCGATCGTGGTGAGCTCGGCATCGTTCCACTGCAGCCGCAACACCGTCTCGGGCTCATACGCCGCCGTGAGCACCAGCTGCGGGGGCGCGACCGGGGGCGGCTCGAAGCTGCGGTCTCCGCTCGTGACGGCGACGGCGCGCGCGAGCGTCGGATAGTAGCCCTCGAGGAACTCGGGCACCTCGGCGGCCGGCACCCGCATCCGTCGGGGCTCGCGCAACAGGCTGCGCTGCTCGGAGGTGAGCGGGCTGCCGACGGCGCCGAGCACGAGCTCACCGCGTTCGAAGTCGACGACGTACAGTCCGTGGTCTCCGATGGGTCCAGCGGTCTCGATGCTGCGGGCCTCGTCGCCGATGCTCACCGTCGGGGTCAGCACCAGCTCCTCGGCCGTCGCGGTCGCATCGAGGTCGACGGATGCCCGCTCCGCCACGCGTACGCGCGGGGCGCCGCCGGAACCTACGAGCGGGATGCCGAGGCGCTGGGCGTCGGCGAGCAGCGACCACATCATCTCGCTCTCGTAGTCGTCGAGGCTCAGCCAGTCGGCGCCGTAACTGATGTACCCCGACTGACGGGCGTTGTGCAGGAGGGCGAACGTTCCGAACCAGCGCACCGAAGCCTGGTCGAACCCGGCGTGCAGCTGGTAGCCGATGTTGTTCCAGGTGAGGTTGCCCTTGATCCAGCCGCCGCGAGCGCCGCGGGTGACCGGTCGCATGGCGATGCGCTCGACGGGCGTGCCGGGCAGCGCGGTCGTCTCCTTCACGGGCGCCCAGCGATTGGACGCGCGCCCCGACCGCCCGCGGGCCTCGAACTGCAGGCCGAGGAGCTTGGCCGCGAGCCGCGGTGCGCCGAGGGCCGGGGACCCGCCGCGCAGCGCGGCGAGGTCGCGGCGCCAGCCCTCCGCCGTCTGGGCGGCGCCCTGCGCCGTGTGGCGGGCGTTGCCGGCCAGCAGCACGGCTGCGGCGTGCTTGCACGCCCACCCGATAGGGCAGGAACACGAGCTGCCGACGATGCCGGTGCGCCCCCGCACATCCGTCTCGACGTCGACGCTGCAGACGTAGGGCAGCGGCTCGGCGCCCTGCACCCGCGCGCGCAGGCGTTCGGCGCCGTCATCCCAGGTCAGGTCGCTCACGGCGCTGCCGGTGAAGTAACTCCGGCCGCGGGCGAAACTGGTACGCCCCACGAAGTCCATCACCTCGATCTCCGCAACGAACGGGAACGAGGGTGACGTCATTGCTCAATGCTCCCATGACCGGGCGACGGCCGAATATCGTGAGGAGGAGGAACGCACGACGGGAGAAGCGGGTGAACGAGCCGACGGCCGACGATGCACTCGAGAACTCGGTGCGTCGTGCGCTGCAGGATGCCGCGGCCCGGCTCCGGCAGGCCGGCGCGCGTGACGAGGCGCTCGCACGCTACGTCGCGCCGCATCGCGTGCTGCTCGTACAGCGACCCGCGCGCATGGAGCCGCTCGGGCGGGTCTGGCGTCTTGGAGTGCTGCTGCTCTCCGCCGAGGGCGACGCGTCGGCGACCGGGTCGGTGACGCGCTCGGCGCCTCCCAGCCGCCCGGCGTACCAGTCCCTCTCGGCCGAGGCCAGGCGTCAGGAGCGGGAGGCCGCCTTTCGGGGCCGGTATCCGGCGGGTGAGACGGTCAACTTCGCGGCAGAGCCGGTCGCCGTCGACGCAACGGCACTGCGCTCGGGGGACGGTGTGCTGTTCGCGCGCGGCGACGAGGTGTTCGTGCGGTGGAAGGGCGACGCATCCGGCGACGGTGTCGAGCTGAGGGCCTACCTCGATGACCACGTGAGCCTGCTGGAGCATCCACCGCTGGGCGCGTGACGAGGGTTGAATACGGCGAATGCCCCGCTGAACGGGGCATTCGCATCGGTGGACCCAGGGGGATTCGAACCCCCGACCTTCTCATTGCGAACGAGACGCGCTACCAACTGCGCCATGGGCCCGAGCGAAAAAGAGCCTATCATCCTGCGGACGGCGCTCGTGACAGCCGGCTGACGCGAACGCCATCCGGCGGGCGGGCCTCACGCGGCCCCGCCAACGGATTCGGCCCGTCGGGGACTTATTCCGGCGATGCCCGGCTTTAATCAGGTATGACTTCGCTCAACGAGATTCCCGTGACGACCATCGATGGCACGCAGACCACGCTCTCCGAGTACGGCGACAAGGTCAAGCTCATCGTCAACGTGGCGTCCCGCTGCGGCCTGGCCCCCCAGTACGAGAAGCTCGAGGAACTGCAGAAGCAGTACGCCGACCGCGGCTTCACCGTGCTGGGCTTCCCGAGCAACCAGTTCCTGCAGGAGCTCGGGAGCGACGAAGCCATCAAGGAGTACTGCTCCACCACGTGGGGCGTGACCTTCCCGATGTTCGACCGCATCCGCGTGAACGGGCGCTCACAGCATCCGCTCTACGCCGAGCTCACGAAGACCCCCGACACGGAGGGGAAGGCCGGCAAGGTCAAGTGGAACTTCGAGAAGTTCGTCGTGACGCCCGATGGAGCCGTGCACCGCTTCCGTTCGCGCGTGGAGCCCGATGACCCGGCGATCATCGAGGTGATCGAGCAGGCCCTGCCGAGCGCCTAGCGTTCAGCCCGCTCGGCGGCGGCGCAGCACGGCGTCGAGGTCGGTCATGCCCGGCTCTGCGCCGTCGACGAAGCCCATGCGTGCGAAGCGGGGATCGGCGACGGATGCGGCGGGCTCGACCCGCGCGGGCGCGAGCCGGCGCACGACGGGCTCGTTGATCTCGGCCGCCTTCTGCGACATCGCAGCGAGCACGGCAGCGCGGCGCAGCGCCTCTGCCTGCTCGGCGGAGTCCATGGCGGCGGCAGCGGCCGTGCCGGGGGATTGCGACAGGGGCTTCGGCAACGGCTGCGGCGTCCATGCCACCGTGGCCGGGCGTTCCTCTTCGGCCCACTCGACCGGTTCGAACACGGCAACGGGCGCGGCGGTGGCGGCCGGGCGCTGGCCGATGGCCACCGAGCGTCCAGCGCGCGCCAGCGATGACAGTACGAACAGTCCGGCGAACACGCCGGCGGCACCCGCGATGGCGACGGTGAAGCCGGAGCCCGCGATTGCCACCACGACGCCGACGACGAGGGCGCCCAGGGCGGTGAGCAGGAAGAGCGACGTGATGGCGCGAGCGCGGCGCACGATCCGCCGACGCGAGCGGCCGGCATCCGCAGCCGCCTTCGCTGCTCGGATGGCGTCTGCGGCGGCCCGCTCCGTCGCACGGCGCTCGGCCATCGCGATCTCGAGTTCGGCCTTCTCGCGCGCCCGTTCGGCGGCCTCGCGCTCGCGCAGCACGCGCTCCTGCGCGGCGACGGCGCGGGCGGTCGCCTCCACGCGTACGTGTTCGGGGGTCTCGGCCGTCTCGGCGAGCACCCGCATCACCTGCTGCATGCGCACGGCGTTGCGTTCCATGGCGACGTACTGGCGACGGTGCAGCCAACTGGGCACGAGGTAGGCGATCCAGAGGGCAGCGGCGACCGCCACCATCACACCGCCCCCGAGCGCGTCACCCATGGTTACACGGTAGGGGTCCGTGCATTAGAAGCGTTGCACGACACGCAACGGATGTCCCGCCGCTTCCCGATCCGCGGGGGGAACGCTCGCGGCATCCGGTGGCACCGCGCCGTCGAGCCAACGGCGCAGCACGCCCTGCTCCAGCTCTTCCCCGACGAGGGCGAAGGAATAGTGGTCGCGCCAGTCCCCGTTGATGTGGATGAACCGGCGCCGCAGCCCCTCGTAGCGGAAGCCGAGCTTCTCGACCACGCGCAGCGACGGGCCGTTCTCGGGGCGGATGCAGATCTCCATGCGGTGAAGGCCGAGGTGGTAGAAGCAGTAGTCGGTGGCGAGGGCGACGGCGGTGGGGGTCGCGGAGCGCCCCGCGAACCGCTCGGCGACCCAGTAGCCGATACTCGCCGAGGCCAGGGAGCCGCCCGTGATGCTCGAGACGTTCAGCTGCCCGGCGATCTCGCCGTCGACCTCGACGACGAAGGGCAGGCCGGTGCCGGCGCGGGCGTGGGCGAGCAGGCCGCGCACGCTCGCGCGCATGTCGAAGTTCGCGAAGCTGTGCGGGCTGGTCGCCTCCCACTGGCGCAACCAACGCCGGTTCTCCATGAGTTCCCGCTCGAGCGTTCGCGCATCCCGCAGCCGGATGGGCCGAATGGTGATGGCGCCTTCGCGGAGCGTGGGAACGGTTGTGGCCACGCAGGAACCCTAGTCGAGATCGCCCGCGAAGTCGCGCAACCAGGGCCGCAGCTCGGGTCCGAGGTCTTCGCGCTCGACGGCCAGCTGCACGATGGCCTTGATGTAGTCGAGGCGGTCTCCGGTGTCGAAGCGTCGCCCACGGAAGATCACGCCGTACACGCCGCCGCTCACCTCGGGATGCGCCGCCATCTCCTGAAGGGCATCGGTCAGCTGGATCTCGCCGCCCTTGCCGGGCTCGGTGCGCTCGAGAACCTCGAACACGTCGGACTTCAGCACGTACCGGCCGATGATGGCGAGGTTCGACGGTGCGTCCTCCTTCGACGGCTTCTCGACGAGGCCGGTGACGCGCACGACGTCGTCGGTCTCGGTCGCCTCGACCGCGGCGGCACCGTAGAGGTGGATCTGCGACGGGTCGACCTCGAGCAGCGCGATGATGGTCGCGTCCCGCTTCTCCTGCTCGTCGAGCATGCGGTCGAGCAGGGGCTCGTCGGGGTGGATGATGTCGTCACCGAGCAGCACGGCGAATGGCACGCCGTCGACGTGCTTCTTGGCGCGCAGCACGGCGTGCCCCAGTCCCTTGGGGTCGCCCTGGCGCAGGAAGTGGATGTCGGCCAGGTCGCTCGGGAACTTGGTGCGCTCGAGCCGGTCGAGATCGCCCTTCTTCTCCAGGTTGAGCTCCAACTCGGGAACCTGGTCGAAGTGATTGGCCAGCGCGTTCTTGTTGCGGCCGATGATCATGAGAACGTCTTCGAGCCCGGCCGAGACGGCCTCCTCGACGACGTACTGGATGGCCGGCTTGTCGACCACCGGGAGCATCTCCTTGGGCATCGCCTTCGTTGCCGGAAGGAAGCGGGTGCCGAGTCCCGCAGCAGGTATGACGGCCTTCGTGATGCGATGAGTCATGCCCCCCACCGTAGCGGCAACATATGTCGAGCAGATGACGCCTTTACAATGAGCGCATGTCGTCCGACGCCGTCACCACCAAGCGCGCACTGCGCGCCGAGATTCGCGAACGACGACAGAACATGAGCGCGCACGAGCGGGATGCCGCGACGGCGGGCATCACCGAGAACCTGCAGGCGGTCGGCCTCGACCTCTCCGCACGGTCGGTGGCTTGCTATCTCTCGACCCCCCAGGAGCCGAACACCCGCCCGTTCATCAACTGGGCGGAGAGCCAGGGCATCCGGGTGCTGTTCCCCATCTCGCGCGATGACGGGCTGCTGGACTGGACCGTCGGCGAGGAGAACGTCGAGACCGAGGGCATCTACGGGCTTCCCGAGGCCGTCGGCGAACTGCTCGGGCCCATCGCCATCAACGATGTCGACCTCATCGTCGTTCCCGCATCCGCCGTCGACGGCACCGGTATGCGCATGGGCTGGGGACGGGGCTATTTCGACAAGACCCTCGGATCAATGGAAAGATGTCCCCCGGTGTATGCGGTCGTGTTCGACGCGGAGGTGATCGACGAGGTTCCCCGCGAGCGACACGATGCGCCCGTCAACGGTGTCGTCACACCGACGCGAATCCTCTCGTTCTGATCGTCTCGGAGACCCTGTGCCCACCTACTCCTACCGTTGCACCGCGTGCGACAACGCCTTCGACATCGTGCAGTCGTTCTCGGATGACTCCCTGAGCATCTGCGAGGTGTGCGGCGGAAAGCTGCGCAAGGTGTTCAGCGCCATCGGCGTCACCTTCAACGGATCGGGCTTCTACCGCACCGACTCGCGCGCGGGGTCCTCATCGGGCGGCGCCGGCAGTGTCACCGGTTCCAGTGAGTCGACGTCCTCCGGGAAGTCGTCCGACGCGAAGTCCTCGTCGGGGTCCTCGTCGTCCGGATCCTCTTCGTCCGGATCGTCTTCTTCGGGATCCTCGTCTTCGGCGTCCTCGACAGCCGGCTCCTCCGCCTCCTAACGTCGACGTGACGGTGTTCTCGACCCCGAGGGGGGAAAGCGTGCTCAAAGGCTTCCGCGACTTCATCATCCGTGGCAACGTGATCGACCTGGCTGTGGCTGTCGTGATCGGAGCGGCGTTCACCGCCGTGGTGAACTCGATCGTCACGAACATCTTCAATCCGCTGATCGGCGCCATCTTCCAGTCCGACAGCCTGAACTCGCTGACCTGGACCATCCCGGGCACCAAGGCCGAGATCGGCTACGGCGCCGTGCTCGGGGCGATCATCACGTTCCTCATCGTGGCAACAGTCGTCTACTTCGTGTTCGTGCTGCCCATCAACACGCTGAAGGCCGCGCAGGAGCGTCGCCGTCGTGCCGGCGTGGAGCCTTCGGCCGCCGCGGCCACGGAACTGGACCGTCTCACCGAGATCCGCGACCTGCTCGCGGTGCAGGCGCGCCAGCGCGACTGAGGCTCAGCGCGCAGGCAGCACGACGGGGCTTCACCAGTGCGGCGGCCGTTCCCGCCGCAGCCGGTCGTCATTCGGCCCCGAGCTGCCGGATGCCGCCACGCCGCCCTCCGGAGCCGGGGGCGCCTCCGGCGACGTGTCGGTTCCGGGCACGGGGGTGAGCTTGGCGCGCCGCGCTCCCCGCTGCCGTTCCACGCGCTGCGCGCGCGGGGACTCTTCGCCGACCACGTGCTCCAGCGTACGCGTCAGCCGGCTGCGCGACGCGGCGGCAGGTCGAGCGGTGCGGTCTCGAGCGTCTCGGGCGATGACGCCTTCACGCCGAGCAGGGCGGCGACACGCGCGGCGACGGCCTCCGGATCGCTGAACAGCTCGAAGGAGTGCACCCGCAGGTAGTGCCAGCCGAGGCGGCGCAGCACGTCGGGGCGCAGACGCAGCGACTCGCGCAGGCTGCGACTGCCGACCACCGCATCCGTCTCGATGACGAGCGCCTTGCCGGCGTGTGCGACGGCCACGGCGAGCTTGCCGCGATGACCGAGCTCGACGCGCAGGCCGCGTGCACGCAGGCGGGCGGCGAGGTCGACGAGCATGGCGTCGCCCGTTCCGACGGCGCGTTCCTCGTTCTGGCGGACGTCGATGTGCTCGAGAACGTTGGCGAGGGCGAGGATGCCGTGGCGGCGACGTTCCTCGTCGATCTCCTCGGGACGGAAGCACGAGACGATGTCCATCGCCCGCCGAGCCCGCGTCATGCCGACGGCGAGCAGGCGATCGCCGCCCGGCTCGCCGAGGGCGCCGAAGTTGGAGAGCACGCGGCCGTGCGGCGTGCGGCCGTAGCCGATGGAGAAGATCACCCGGTCGCGGCTCTGAGCGGTGGCCTGCTCGAGGGTGAGGACGGTGAAGGGTTCCGCTGTGTCGTTGAGGATGAAGCTCGAGAGGTCGGTGCGCTTGGCGAAGGCAGCGAGCACCGACTGGTGCACGCGCACGGCGTGCCGGGCGCTCGCGGTGATCACCATGAGGGACTCGCGCGGTCGCTTCACGGCGTGCTCCATGACGAGCTCGACGACCTTCGCGACCTCGGCGTCGACGCTCTCGACGGCACCGCTGTCGTTGTCGGGCATGCCGTGCCCGACAACGTAGTGCAGGTTGAGGCTGCCATGGCCGAGGAAGCTGCCCGCCCACGGCAGGGCCTCGATGCGCCCGCCGTAGAACCGGCGGTTGACGAGTTCGGCGAGGTCCTCTCCCCCGGCGCGATAGCTGCGGGTGAGGGTGAGGGTCGGCAGGATCTCGCCGAGCCGTGCCAACGCGGAATCCGCGTGCAGCGCGTCCACGCTCGGAGAGGCCGCCTCGGCGGGCACCGTCTCGCTTGCGTCGAACACGCCGATGTCGAACTGCGAGGGCGTCTGCGTCACGGGATCGCCGAAGGCGACCACCTGCTTGCCGCGGCGGATGGCGCCGAGGTTCTCGGCGAAGCTGGTGGCACCGGCATCCACGAGCATGACCGTGTCGAAGACGATCTCGTCGGTGATGTCGGCCACGTCGTAGGGCGAGGCGAGCCAGACGGGCGCGAGCACCTTCGAGAGGTGCGGGGCGCGCGCCTGCAGCACCTTCGGGCTGACCCGGTCCGCGCGCAGCAACCGCCGCAGCAGGTCGGCCTCCTCGGGCCAGTCGACCACGCCGATCTTCCACGTCTCGGCCAGCAGCGCGCCGAGGATGCCGGCGGAGGCCGAGGCGTGCGCCTCGTCGACGAGGGTGAAGTCGGCCTCGAGCCGGTCGAGCACGGCGGTGTTGGCCCCGAGCAGGGCCTTGTCGCCGGCGAGCAGCAGTTCGAGGGCCGACTGCCACCAGGCGAGCTCGAGCTCGTTCGAGACGCCCTCCTCGGGAATGTGACGGCGCGACAGGTCGGTCAGCAGCGGGTCGAGGCCGAGGTCGCGCAGGCGGGCGAGCAAGGCGGTGCGCTCCTGCAGGTTGGCGAGCACCTCGGACTCGGCGGCGAGGCCCGACATCGTGTAGATCAGCTCGCGGATGGGTCGGGCGGCGAGCTGACGGGCCGTTCCCGAGACCCCGAGCGGCGCATCCAGTCGGCCGAGGTCTTCGGTGACGCGCTGGTAGGCGACCTGCACGTCGGCGATGCCGACGGGAACCTGCGGTGTCGAACCGGCGACGACATACCGCTGCCACAGCGTGCGCTGCTGCTGGATGCGGCGCAGCGCGTCGTTCATGTCGGTCACGTGCACGCCCGGGCGCAGGTACTCGGCGGCGAGCTTGCGCAGTCGACGGCGGTTCGCGCCCGACATCTCCGGGGTGTCGCGGCGCTGCGAGGTGGCCGCGATGAGCTCGACGAGCGAGCGGTCGTAGACGGCCGGCTGGAACTTGTCGAGGGTCTCGCGGATGTCGAGCAGCAGGCGCAGGTAGATGCCGAGTTCGGCGATGGACTCGAACGGGCGCAGTCGCGTCTGGCCGATGAGGGCGTTGGCGCGCTCGATGAGCCGGGGCAGCTCGATGGTGTTGAGCCGCTTCGCCAATTCGTGGGCGGTGCTCGCCTCCTGCGTCGACGAGAACGACGCTCCGTACCACGGCGAATCGCCCGGCCCGTAGCGGAATTGGCCGAGCGCGGCCGCCTTGATGAGCGTCTGGGCTGCCGCGGGCCGGTCGTGGGCGAGGGCGACGAGCGAGTCGTGCTCCAGACGGGCGGTCGTGACAGGGGGCACCGCGAGACGCGACAGGCGCGTCAGCTCGCCGAGGGCATCCAGAACCGAGACGCCGAGCGCGGGGTCGCGGCGCGTGAGAGCGTGCCGGTAGTCGAGCAGTACCTTGCGCAGTCGCACGAGGGCGTCATCCACGTCGCTCACGCTGGGTGCGGTGGCCTTCTCGTTGCGGCTGATGCCCTGGATGAGGTCGCGGCGCAGGCTGCGGGTGCTCACGGCCACGCCGGGCAGCCCGACCTGGGCAAGGCGGTGGGCGATGCCGTCGAGGCTGGCCCGGCGCGCACTGACGACGAGCACGCGCTTGTGCTGGCCGACGAGCGTTCCGAGCGCGTTGACGATGGTCTGCGTTCCGCCGGTTCCGGGAAGCGTCTTCACGACGACCGAGTTGCCCGCGGAGATCTGCGCGATCACCGTCTCCTGCTCCGCGTCCGCGTCGAGCAGCAGTACGTCGGTGGCGGGCGGACGCGAGTCCTGGTTGCTCGCCTGCACGGGGTTGTACGAGCCCTCGATGAGGGCGCGCGAGGTGGGGTTGCCCGCGACGGCGTCGATCACCGGATGCGAGAGGTTCGACGCGTCGGCGCACATCCGTCGGCCGATGTCGGCGAACGACGACACGACCAGGCGCGGGGCGACGCTGAACCACGGCAGGTGGGAGGTCAGTCCCCGCAGTCGGTCGATGACGGGTTGCGGCTTGAAGACGCCGTTGCTGACGGCGAGCGCGACGAACGCGTCGGCGTCGAGCGAGATCTGGAACTGGGTCTTGAGCGCGTGAGCCAGCTCGGGGTTCAGGAAGGGCTGTCCCTTGAGCTTGAGCTCGAAGTCGCGGCCGTAGCGGCGTATCGCGAGGGGCCGCAGCAGGACGGGCGCGAGGAAGTCCTCTTCGCCGATGCGCCACTGCGCGAGGCCGATGGCCAGGTGCACGCTCTCGATGCCGCGCACGGAGCGCAGCTCGACGCCCTTCTGCGTGATCGCTCCGGCCGCCAGCCGAGCGTTGCGCAGGGCGAGTTCGTCGCGGATCAGGCTCGAGAGCAGCACGGTCTTACCGGTGATGAACTGGGGCAGCCCGCCGGGATGCGTGACGCTGAGCTCGATGCGGGTACGCGGCCTGTCCTCGAAATGCAGCAGGGCCGAGCGCCCTCCGACGGCGGCGAGCTCGTCGCGCCAGCGGTTCCAGGCCGGCTCGGCGATGTTGCCGGGTCGCACGAGGGGGTCACCGGTGCTCAGCATGTGGGGAGCGGTGACCTGCGATTCGGGCAGGGCCGACGGCGAGCTCCCATGCTCGTCTTCGTTCTTACGTTCCAGGCGCCACACACCGACACCCTAAGTCGATACCTACGCATTACGGCGCAGGCAGCCCGAGTTTCGCCAGAAGCGGCCGCGGAACCGGCCTCCGCGGCCCGTGAACCGGCCTACAACCAGCCGCGCTTCTTGAAGACGAGGTAGAGCACCAGACCGGTGGCGAACATGAGGGCAAGGGCGAACGGGTATCCGAGCTGCCAGTGCAACTCGGGCATGTGGTCGAAGTTCATGCCGTAGATGGTGCCGACGAGGGTGGGCGTGAAGAGGATCGCAGCCCAGCTGGACACGCGCTTGACCTCGTCGTTCTGCCGCTGGCCGACCAGCGTGAGCTGCACGGTCAGCGCGTTCTGCAGCAGCTGCTTGAAGCCGTCAACATGCTCGACGAGACGGATGCTGTGGTCGGCCACGTCGCGCAACCGGCGCTGCAACTCGATGTCGACCCCGTACTTCTCACTCCCGCCCTGCAGTGCGTCGAGCATCTCGGGAAGCGGCCGGGTGGCGCGCTGAACGGCGGTCACCTCGCTGATGAGGGCGTAGATGCGCCGGGTGACCTCGTTGTCGCCCTGGAAGATCTGGTCCTCGATCTCGTCGGTGTCGTTCTGCAGGCCCGCGACCACGGGCGCGTACTCGTCGACCACCTGGTCGAGAATCGCGTAGAGCACCGACTCCGGCCCCTTTGCGAGCAGTTCGGGGTTGGCCTCCAGTCGCAGCCGCACCGCGTGCAGGTCGGGAGACTCCGCGTGCCGGATGCTGACGACGAAGTCGGGTCCGACGAACAGGTGAAGCTCCCCGAAGTCCACCGTCTCGGTCGCGTCGTCGTAGCGAGCCGGGCGCAGCACGACGAAGAGGGTGTTGCCGTAGCGCTCGAGCTTCGCGCGCTGGTGGCCCTTCGCGGCATCCTCCACCGCGAGTTCGTGCAGTTCGAACTCCGTCGCGACGGCGTGCAGCTCCGCATCCGTCGGCCGGTACAGGCCGATCCAGGCGAAGCCGCCGAGCTGGTCCTTGGTCTCGAAGGTCGACGCGAGCGTCACCGGATCGGCGGCGCGCACCCCGTCGACATAGACGGCGTTGTCGATGACGGCCATGCATGCTCCTCGCGTTCGCCTCACACTATCCGGCGCCGTGCACGGCGCAGGACCATTCGCGCCGGGCAAAATCATCGGGCGGCACCGAGCACTCGGTGCCGCCCGTTTCCTGCGGGTGCTCAGGCGGCCTTGCCGTACTTTCCGTCCGCGCGCAGGTGCTCGCGCACGGCCGCGCCGTCACGCACGACGATGTCACGATCCACATGCACTCCCGGTGCGATGCGCACCTCTGCTCCGATGCGCGTGTGGCTTCCCACCCGCGCCCGATCGCCGACGGTCGAGCCGGCTCCGATGTGCACGTTGGCGCCGACGAAGGCCTGCGCTCCGAGCATCACGTCGCGGTCGATCCAGCTTCCGGCGCCCACGAAGACATCGCGGGCCACCGTTGCGCCCTGCTCGACGTACGCCGTCGAAGCGATGTGCGCCGACGCGTCAACGCGCGCCTTGGGGGAAACGAAGCCGCCACCGTTGACGTGACGACGGTACTTCGTCACGACGCCCTTCTCGAGCTCGACCTCTTCGTTCACACGTCTCACTGTGCTCCTACCTTCCGATGTGGTCTCGCCCGCGCTCACGAGCGATGCCCACGTATAGAAGAACGCCTGATGAAATACCGCTATTCCGATCTCACAGCGGGCACCCAGAAAGGGGTGCTCAGAGGGTGACCGTCTCGTTCTCGCCACCTTCGAACCGCTCTCCGGTGAGCTTGGCCTTGAGAAAGCTGATGACCGTCGCGATGCGACCTCCCGGCGAGTCCCAGTACTCCCCCGTCTCCGCCGTGATCTTGATCAGCACCGCGTTGGGGTCCTCGGGACCGTCGGGAAGCCAGGCTTCGACAACGCTGTCCCAGAGCTCGCGGGCCTTGGCGAGGTCATCGACGATTTGCGCGGTTCCCGCGAAGGACACATAGGAGGAGCCTGATGCCAGCGTGAGACCCACGTTCGCGTTGACCGTGATCTCCGCCGCGTCCCGTGAATCGCGCTCGGCGAAGATCCAGATCACGCCGTCGTCGGTGATCTGCCGCGGCGACATGGGACGACTCACCAGCTTGCCCTCGGCATCCACCGTGGTGAGCATGGCGATCGGGATGCCGCGTGCCAACTCGATGAGGTGCGCGGCGGACTCGGCGGACTGGTTCGGGTGGTGGATGCGGGCTTCGGTCATACTCAACGCTATGCACGGCGCGGGCGCCGAAGCAGGGGCTTGACAGGTAGCATCCGAGAATGGCCGCCGAACGACCCGCCCTCCTGACCGTCGCCGACGTCGCCGCGCGCTTCGGCGTCTCCACCTCGACCGTGCGCGTGTGGCTCGCCCACCACGACGCCGGCAAGACGGGCGGCGTGCCGGGACTGCTGCCCGATCCGCTCGCCCGCGGCGTGGTCTGGCTGGCCGAGGACATCGACGCGATCGCCGCGCAGGTGCAGGCCCGCAGCATCAAGGGCGGCCGGCCGAAACGCGCTTCGATCGACGCGGAGCCGCCGGCTGCGGGTGGCGAGGACGCTCAGGCCTGAGTTCCGCGTCCCAGCGGCAGCATCCGGGTGGAGGCGGCTGCGATCTCCTCCAGACGCTCCGGCGAATCGTTCATGCGGCTCAGCTGGATGAGGCCCTGCGAGATGAGCACGATCTGCGCCGCGAGCACCGCGCGATCCGTGCTCGCCGACGGCGCCTCGCCGGCATCCGCTGCCTGCTCCAACCGACGTTCGATCGCCGTCTCCATGTCGCTCACGGCACGGGAGCTGATGCTCAGAACGTCGGGATGCCGGGCGCCGATCTCGGCCACGCTGTTGAGCATGAGGCAGCCCCAACTCGGCTGGTGCGACGCGCAATCCGCGATGATGACCGCGAAGAAGGCGCGCACCGCCTGCTCGATCGAGTCGGTCGAGGCGGCCATCGTCGACTCGACGAGCGCGACCCGCGCACGGCAGTAGCGCTCGAAGACGATCAGGAACAGGTTGAGCTTGGATCCGTACGCCGCATACAGGCTGCCGTTCGCGACACCGGATGCCTGCGAGATGTCGGCGACGGAGGTCGCCTCGAAGCCGCGGCTCCAGAACAGGTCGGTGGCGCGCTCGAGCAGGTCCTCCTCCTCGAACATCCGCGCGCGACCCATCCGGACAGGGTACCAATCCCGGCGCGTTCGAGGACCGCGCGGGGTGCCGCGAGGGTGACCCCGTTCGAGCCACCATCCTGCGTGGTAACAGCAGGGCCACGACGGGGCGAACCGGCCGAGCCTACGGTGAGGACACAACCGAAGGAGAAAGCATGACCACCACCCCCACGATCGTTCTCGTCCACGGAGCGTTCGCCGACGCCGCCAGTTGGGCACCCGTCACGAAGCTGCTGCTCGAACAGGGTCACGACGTGCGCGTGCCGCCCGTGTTCAACCGCAGCCTGTCGGGTGACTCCGCGTACATCCGCTCGTTCGTCGAGCAGATCGATGGCCCGGTCATCCTCGCCGGACACTCCTACGGCGGCGCGGTCATCACCGTCGCCGGCGTGGCCGAGAACGTCGTCGGCCTGGTCTACGTGGCGGCCTACGCCCTCGACGAGGGCGAGAGCCTCGGGGCGCTGCAGGGCGGGTTCCCCGACTCCGACCTCGCCACCAACCTCGTCTACGCGCCGTACCCGATCGAGGGTGCCGAGCCGGGAACGGATGTCTCCGTCAAGGTCGATGCCTTCCCCGCGGTCTTCGCGGGCGGCCTCGACGAGGAGGACGCCAAGGTGCTCGCCGTCTCGCAGCGCCCGCTCTCGGCCGTTGCGTTCGGCGAGGGCGCATCCGCCGTGGCATGGAAGACCAAGCCGGCCTGGGGAATCGTCTCGAGCGCCGACCACACGATCAACCCCGACGTCGAGCGCTTCGGCTACACCCGCGCCGGCCTGCGTCGCGTGATCGAGCTCGACGCACCGCACCTCGTCATGCAGACGCACCCCGCCGAGGTGGCCGCCTTCATCACCGACGCCATCGCCGACCTCGGCTGAGCCGCAGCACCACCCCGCACGACACCGCACAAGATAAAGGAAGAACGCATGCCGTACATCACCACATCCGATGGAACGCAGATCTACTACACCGACCAGGGCACCGGGCAGCCGGTCATCCTGAGCCACGGCTGGCCGCTGAGCTCCGACGCCTGGCAGGTGGAGCTGAAGCTGCTCGCCGAGCACGGCTACCGCGCCATCGCGCACGACCGCCGCGGTCACGGCCGCAGCTCGCAGCCCTTCCAGGGCAACGACATGGACACGTACGCGCGTGACCTCGCCGAACTCGTCGAGGCGCTCGACCTGCACGACATCGTGCTCATCGGACACTCGACGGGAGGCGGCGAGGTCGTGCGCTACGCCGCCCAGCACGGCGGTGACCGCGTCGCCAAGATCGTGACGGCCGGTGCCGTTCCCCCGATCATGGTGAAGTCGGATGCGAACCCCGAGGGAACCCCCATCGAGGCCTTCGACGGCATCCGCGAGGGCGTGCTCAAGGATCGCTCGCAGTTCTACCAGGACCTCGCCTTTCCGTTCTTCGGTGCGAACCGCGAGGGCTCGACCGTCTCGCAGGGCGCTCGCGACGACTTCTGGCGCCAGGGCATGCTCGTGGGGCTGAAGGGCGCCTACGACTGCGTGAAGGCCTTCTCGGAGACCGACTTCACCGAGGACCTCAAGGCACTGACCGTGCCGATCTTCCTCGCGCACGGGGACGACGACCAGATCGTCCCGATCGCCGCCGCCGCCGAGAAGTCGATCGACCTCGTGCAGAACGGCACCCTCAAGGTCTACCCCGGGGCCCCGCACGGCATCTACGGCGCCTACCAGGAGCAGCTCGACCAGGACATCCTCGCCTTCCTGGCGAAGTAGTCGAACCACCGCCCGGCGGTGCATGAAGGGCGGCGGCGCATTCCGCGTCGCCGCCCTTCCGTCGAGGGTTAGATTTGTCAGCATGCAGAGGCGGACGGCGTGAACGCGGACGACCAGTCGATCGAGCGCTGGCCGACCGGTCGCCTGCTCTCCACCGCTGCACGCCGCGTCGAACAGGCGTGGGCAGAGGCGCTCGAGCGGCAGGGCCTCACCCACGCGGGCCTGATCGTGCTCGACCAGCTCTCCGCCGGACCGGCCAGTCAGGCGGCGCTGGCCCGTGCGGCCCGCGTGGAGGCGCAGACGATGTCACGCACCGTCGACCGCCTGGTGCGCGAGGGACTCGTCGTGCGCGAAGCCGACCCGGGCGACCGCCGCCGTCACGTCATCACGCGGACGGCAGCCGGAACGCAGGCGAGGGAGCGAGCGGGAAGGGTCGAGAGCGAACTCTTTCCCGACATCGGCCGCGAGTCCGACTTCCGTAGCGCCCTGCTCGCGATCATCGAGCAGGCCGCCCCACGTCGCTGAGCCGCGGCAGAACCACGGCAAACTTGACGATTCCGTGCCCACCCGTCACGATCAAGGCATGCGCCACGAGATGTCTCTGTGTTGAAGACCGCCCTGCGCGACGAAGTCGCGCTCATGGAGCCATTCCCGCGCGCCCTCATCGACCGATCTCGCGTCATCGTCGAGGCGAACATCGCCCTGGAGGCCTGGGCCAGCCGTCACTCGGGAACGCTCGTCGGGATGCCGTTGGCGAACGTGCTCGGGGTCGATGATGATGAGCTCGCCGCTGCCCTCGCCACCGGCAACCCGGGTGGCTTCCGGCTCGCGTCGACGACGCACAGTTACCAGGAGACGCACAGCTCGATCGTCATCCGCGCCGTCCGGATCTTCGACGGGCACACGATCGTCGCGTTCGATCCCGAGCTCGCCGCGGTAGGCGACCAGACGCGCGCTTTGGGCCTGCGTGAGAGCCAGCGGCTGCAACTGCTGCTCACCGCATCCGTCGCCTTCGCGAACACGCGATCGGAACGGGAGCTCGGCGAGCTCTTGTCGGAGACCGCGCGTCGCGCGTTCAACGCGACCGCCTGCAGCGTGCACACCGGCGAAGAAGGCTCATATGCGCTGGTGGCCGGCGAGAACATGCTCGCCGCAGTCTGGCCGCAGGATGCGCCGCCGCGAGCCAGAACGACCGTGCAGCTCGGACATGTGGTGACCATAGAGGGCCCCGACGAGGCTGACCTCATTCTTCCGGGCATCGGGTTGGGTGAGATCTTCCGACGAGCCGGAGTGCACGCGGTCATCGGCGCGCCGATCATCGAAGACGGCACGCCGTTCGGCGCCTTCGCGTGTTATTTCGACCAGCCCCGAACGTTCGATGACCAGGCGGTGCCGTTAGCGGAGGCGCTGGCACAACTCGCCGGGCAGGTGCTCGTGCGACTGCGTCTGGAGGCGCGCCTGCGACGGGCGGCGATGCTCGACGAGGTCACCGGGCTGCCCAATCGGCGCCTGTTCGACGAGAACGTCCAGCAGACGCAGCGTGCCCCCGCCGAGCAGATCGCCGTGCTCTTCGTCGACCTCGACGGCTTCAAGGCCGTCAACGACAACCTCGGACACGCGACCGGCGACGCGGTGCTCAAGGAAGTCGCCGAACGGCTGAGCAATGTCTTCCGTCCGGAAGACTCGATCGCCCGCTACGGCGGCGACGAGTTCATCGCCGCGTTGCACGTGGCCGACACGGCCGACGCCGTCGCCCTGGCAGACCGCGCTCGAGCAGCCATCGCCGAACCGTTCCGGCGCCTTCCGCCGGAATTCGACATCACGGCCAGCGTCGGCATCGCGATAACGGATGCTGACGATACCGGAACCTCGATCGACCAACTCATCCGAGCGGCCGATCAAGCGATGTACGCCGCGAAACGGGATGGAGGGGACCGCGCGATCGTGTTCGACTCTCGCGCACGGACACCCTCCGGCAGGAACTTCTGACGCCGAAACCGTGATGGCGTAGGGCGTTCGGCGCGCAGCGGCTATCCGCGCTCGGAACCACCCAGGTGGCGGCCGATCCAGTTCTGCCAGGCCACGAGCACGCGCGGCGGGGACTGGCGGCGGGCATTCCGGTCCTGTACGTGCGGCAGGTGCGGAGTGTTGGCTCGGCCTCGATGAGGCCGGTGCGCGGCGCGCTGGTCGCTGTGCTCGGGCACACCGGGTACGCGATGCGTGGCGTCGTGAACTGCCGATGCGAGCGGGTTCATGCGGGTCTCCTCAGGGATGTCGGGGCTGCGGCGACATCGCGACGACGGAGTCGTAATCGGAATCGCCTAACGCTCTAACACCGTTAGAGCGTTAGGGTATGTCTAACACCGTAAGAGCGATTCTGCAAGGAGGTGAGGCGCTGTGGCGCTGGACCGTCAGCAGGTCATCGATGCGGCGCTGCGCCTCCTCGACGATGACGGCCTGGATGCCCTGAGCCTCCGCACGCTGGCCGTGCGACTCGGCGTTCAGGCGCCGACCCTCTACTGGCACATCGGCAGCAAGGCCGAACTCCTCGGGGCACTCGCCGACGCCGTCATGGACGACGCCATCCGAGCGGTTCCCCGAGCGGATGACGAGGAGAACTGGGCGCAGTGGCTGTTGAGCGCCTTCACCGCTTTGCGCGCGGCGATGCTCCGCCACCGCGATGGCGCTCGAGTGGTGTCGGGCGCCCGTCTGGCACTGCGACGCGCCGACTTCTCCGAGCTCGCGATGGCCACGCTCGTCGACCGCGGAATCGAGCCTCAGCGCGCCCGGCTCATCGTGCTCTCCGGTGAGCGCTTCACCATCGGATACGTGCTCGAGGAGCAGGCTCCCCCAGATCCGACTCCCGACGCGGCACCCGCCGCTCCCGACCTCGAGGAACTGCAGCGCCGTTTCCCCGTCATGACGCAGGCCATCGGCGACTACTTCTCCACCGGTCGCACCGCCGACGACCTCTACCGCGACGCGGCGCGGCTCATCCTGGGCCAGCAGCCGCACATCTGACCGGGCTGACGGATCTCAGTGGGAGTGGGACTTCTCACTCCTTTGAGACCAAGCAATCGGCGAGAGTCCCGTCTTTCGCCGATGGACATCGTCTCAGTGTGCGTGATACTTCCCGAAACGGGATCGCCTGAGCAAGACCAGGAAACACGTCAAGTTTGAAAACCGTCTCAAACGACGAAAACCTCCACCCGATCGCAACGGGTGGAGGCTCTCGTTCGGATCTGTCTAGGTCGCGCGAGCACTCAGTCGGCGCTGGCGACGGCGCGCTTCCTCATTGCGAATGAGGCGTTCCGCGGCCTGCAACCGTTGCTCACGGACTCTGGGGTCAGCGAGGTTGGGGCGTTCTCGTGGCTGGGGGTTCACGGTCAGGTATCTTTTCATCACGTCATCTCCCTCTAGTTTGAAGTGTATGGGTAAGGTCCGACACGTGGCCAGAAGTTATGGGGTGGGTCAGATTCAGCGCTTCGCGGCGTAGCCGACACCCTGAACCGCACTGTGTTTGATGGAGGCTTCGTGTTCACGCGGACAGGGGTTCCTGGGCGTGG
>NZ_JBBELO010000031.1:0-759 GCF_037404875.1 Rathayibacter sp. YIM 133350 | reverse complement strand
GAGGTTGATCCTTCCCAGTCCCGGCAAGGAGGCGAGGATCTCCGCGTCACGCTGCATCGACTGCCCCGGCTCGGTCTCCTCGGACGCGGGTAGCTCTGCCGTCAGGATGTCGAGCTGACGATGGGCATCCTTGATCTGCCGGTTCAGCAGGCGAACCCGGACGACCAGCGTGGCCATATGGGCCCGCGCCGCTTCGGTCGTGCCGGGTGCGACCGCCAGCGGCGGTTGGCGCAGGATGGCGAGCACCTGGTCGACATCGAGACGACGGATGCGGTGATCTCCAAGGATCTTGGCGATCAACTGCCGGCGGCCGCGGGTGGCTTTGGCGGGCGTCGGCACAGCCTGCCAGAGATCGAGCAGCCAGGCGGTCCCGAGATCTTCGTCGAGATCGATGAAGGCCGGGAAGTAGCGCCAGAGCAGCTCGCGCATGCGGTTGGTCAGGGCCTGCCGCTCAACCGTCAGGCTGTCGGCGATCCGTGACCATTCCCTGAGCTGGATGACAGTCGGATCGGCGACCGCGAGCCGGCGGAAGCACTGCGGATCGGTTCGCAGGCCGGAGGCCATGACCAGGGCATCGCGGCTGTCGTCCTTGGCGCCGGCGACCGTGAAGCGGTCGCGGAAGCGATCCATCTGCTTCGGGTTGATGGCATAGAGATTGAAGTCGCGCTCGATCAGCGTCTCGACGATCGGGCCATGCGGCACTTCGATCGCGACATGGACCTGGCAGGCCTCGGCGGCACCGCTCGCCGTCATCAGCCA
>NZ_JBBELO010000030.1:0-80663 GCF_037404875.1 Rathayibacter sp. YIM 133350 | reverse complement strand
GCTCCCCGGAGGTTCTCCTCACGTCAAGCCCGAAACGCCACCAACCTCATGGCCGGGTACACCTAGCGCGCGACCTCGCCGTCGACGTAGTCGTCGTCGTTCGAGGCGTTCCAGGCGAACAGCTTGCGCAGCTCGCGACCGGTCGCCTCGATGGGGTGCTGCTCGCCCTTGGCGCGCAGTGCGAGGAACTCAGGGGCACCGGCATCCTGGTCGGCGATGAAGCGCTCGGCGAAGGCGCCGCTCTGGATGTCGCCGAGAACGGCCTGCATGTTCTCCTTGACGTGCGGGTCGATCACGCGGGGGCCCGAGACGTAGTCGCCGTACTCGGCGGTGTCGGAGACGCTCCAGCGCTGCTTGGCGATGCCGCCCTCCCACATGAGGTCCACGATGAGCTTGAGCTCGTGCAGCACCTCGAAGTACGCGACCTGCGGCTGGTAGCCGGCCTCGGTCAGGGTCTCGAAGCCGTACTGCACGAGCTGCGAGACGCCGCCGCAGAGCACGGCCTGCTCGCCGAACAGGTCGGTCTCGGTCTCCTCGGTGAAGGTGGTCTTGATGCCACCGGCGCGCAGGCCACCGATCGCCTTCGCGTAGCTGAGCACGAGCGGCCAGGCGTTGCCAGAGGCATCTTTCTCAACGGCCACGATGACGGGAACGCCACGGCCGGCCTCGTACTCGCGGCGAACGGTGTGTCCCGGTCCCTTGGGGGCGACCATGATCACGTCGACGCCCTCGGGCGCCTGGATGTAGCCGAAACGGATGTTGAAGCCGTGGCCGAAGACGAGCGCCTTGCCCTCGGCGAGGTTGGGCTCGATGTCGTCCTTATAGAGGTGACGCTGAACCTGGTCGGGGGCGAGGATGACGATGACGTCGGCCCACGCGGATGCCTCGGCAGCGCTCAGCACGCGGAAGCCGGCCTCCTGCGCCTTGGGCGTGGACTTCGAGCCCTCCTTGAGGCCGATGACGACCTCGACGCCCGAGTCGCGCAGGTTCTGCGCGTGGGCGTGGCCCTGCGAGCCGTAGCCGATCACGGCCACCTTCTTGCCCTGGATGAGCGCGAGGTCGGCGTCCTTGTCGTAGTAGATCTCAGCCATGTGCTGTTCTTTCTCCTTGTTTGCCGCTCCCTGAGCCTGTCGGAGGGAGCCTCGGTGTGCCCTTCGACAAGCTCAGGGAACGTTGGGTGTTCAGGGAACGTTGGGTGTTCAGGGAACGGTTGGGTGTGTTCAGGGAACGGTTGGGTGTGTCCGGTCAGTTCTTGAAGACACGCTCGGTGATCGACTTGCCGCCGCGGCCGATGGCGAGCAGGCCGGACTGGGCGATCTCCTTGATGCCGTAGGGCTCGACCACCTTCAGGAAGGCGTTCGTCTTGCCCGAGTCGCCGGTCACCTCGATGACCAGCGCATCCGTGGCCACATCGACCACGCGCGCTCGGAAGAGCGTGACGGCTTCGAGTACCTGCGATCGCGTGCTGTTGTCGGCGCGCACCTTGACCAGGAGGTGTTCGCGCTGCACCGACTGGTCGGGGTCGAGCTCGACGATCTTGATCACGTTGATCAGCTTGTTCAGCTGCTTGGTGACCTGCTCGAGCGGAAGGTCCTCGACATCGACCACGACGGTGATGCGCGAGAGGCCCTCGATCTCGCTGTGACCAACGGCGAGGCTCTCGATGTTGAAGCCGCGCCGGGCGAACAGGCCGGCCACGCGGGTCAGCAGGCCGGGTTTGTCCTCCACGAGAAGGGACAGAACGTGCGTGCTCATGATCAGTCCTCCTCGTCGAATGCCGGGCTGTGGTCCCGGGCATACTGCACGTAGCTGTTCGAGACGCCCTGCGGCACCATCGGCCAGACCATGGAATCCCGGCTGACCACGAAGTCGATGACGACGGGGCGGTCGTTGGTCTCGAGCGCGAGTGCGATGGCCGCGTCGACCTCGTCCTCGCTCGTGACGCGGATGCCGAGGGCTCCGTACGCCTCGGCGAGCTTCACGAAGTCGGGCACCCGCATCGTGTCGGCACCGGTGTTCAGGTCGGTGTTCGAGTAGCGGCCCTCGTAGAAGAGGGTCTGCCACTGGCGCACCATGCCGAGGGAGGAGTTGTTGATGATGGCGACCTTGATCGGGATGTTGTTGATCGTGCAGGTCGCGAGTTCCTGGTTGGTCATCTGGAAGCATCCGTCGCCGTCGATCGCCCACACGTGGCGATCGGGGTTGGCGACCTTCGCACCCATGGCCGCGGGAACGGAGTACCCCATGGTTCCCGCGCCTCCGGAGTTCAGCCACGACATCGGGCGCTCGTACTTGATGAACTGGGCCGCCCACATCTGGTGCTGTCCCACGCCGGACGCGAAGACGCCCTCGGGGCCGGTCAGCTCGCCGATGCGCTGGATGACGTACTGCGGCGCGAGGGCACCGTCGCTCGTCGGCGCGTAGCCGAGCGGGAACTCGGCGCGCAGGCCGTTCAGGTACTCCCACCACTCGCTCGTGTCCGCCGAACCGTCGGTCGTCGCCTGGGCGTACGCGCGGGTGAGGTCCTCGATCACGTCGCGGGCGTCGCCCACGATCGGCACGTCGGCCACACGGATCTTCGAGATCTCGGCGGGGTCGACATCCACGTGCACGACCTTGGCCTTGGGAGCGAACAGCGCCGCCTTGCCGGTGACGCGGTCATCGAACCGCGCGCCGAGCGAGATGAGCAGGTCGGCCTCCTGCAGCGCGAGCACGGCGGGAACCGTACCGTGCATGCCGGGCATGCCCAACTGTTGCGGATGCGAGTCCGGGAAGGCGCCGCGTGCCATCAGCGTCGTCACGACGGGCGCTCCGGTCGCCTCGGCCAGCGCGAGCAGCTCTGCGGAGGCGTTGGCTCGGATGACCCCGCCGCCCACGTAGAGCACCGGCTTCTTCGCCTCGGCGAGCAGCTGAGCGGCTGCCTGGATCTGCTTGCCGTGCGCCTTCGTGACCGGGCGGTACCCGGGAAGCTCGACCTTGGGCGGCCAGACGAAAGGAGCGGTCTCCTGCTGGGCGTCCTTGGTGATGTCGACGAGCACCGGACCTGGCCGGCCCGTCGTGGCGATGTGCATCGCCGCGGCGATCGTCGCAGGAATCTCCGAGGCCTCCTTCACGAGGAAGGAGTGCTTGGTGATCGGCATCGTGATGCCCACGATGTCGGCCTCCTGGAAGGCATCCGTTCCCATGAGGGTCGAGAACACCTGCCCCGTGATGGCCAGCAGCGGTACGGAGTCCATGTGGGCGTCCGCGATCGCGGTCACGAGATTGGTGGCGCCGGGGCCCGAGGTCGCGATGCAAACCCCGAGCTTGCCCGTTGAGGATGCGTAGCCCTCGGCCGCGTGGCCGGCTCCCTGCTCGTGGCGCACGAGGATGTGGCGCAGCTTCGAGGAGTCCATGAGCGGGTCGTAGACGGGGAGGATGGCGCCGCCGGGGAGGCCGAAGACGTCGGTGATGCCCAGCAGTTCGAGCGTGCGAACGACGGACTGTGCGCCGGTCAGCAGCTCGGGCCCGGTCTTCGCCGGGGCGGACGGCGTGGGCACGGTAGGTGATTCCGTGGTCATGCGTGTGCGAGTCCCTTGGGATGGCGGATGGATGAAAGGCGCGGACTACCCCGTGACGGCGCCCTGTGCGGCAGAGCGCACGAGCTTGGAGTACTTCGCGAGAACGCCACGGGTATAGCGCGGGGGGAGCGGCGCCCAGCCTTCACGGCGGGCGGCGAGCTCGGTCGGGTCGACAAGTAGGTCGAGGGAGCGAGCAGCGATATCGACCCGTATCAGATCACCATCGCGCACGAAGGCGATGGGACCAGCGTCCACCGCTTCGGGTGCTATGTGGCCGATGCAGAGGCCGGTTGTGCCGCCTGAGAATCGTCCGTCCGTCAACAGTAGTACATCTTTTCCGAGCCCTGCGCCCTTGATGGCCGCGGTGATCGCGAGCATCTCGCGCATTCCGGGGCCGCCCTTCGGCCCCTCGTAGCGGATGACCACGACGTCGCCGGCGCTGATCTCGCCGTTGGTGAGCGCATCCATCGCCGCGCGCTCGCGTTCGAACACCCGGGCAGGGCCCTCGAAGACGGAGGCGTCGAAGCCGGCGGTCTTCACGACGGCACCCTCGGGAGCGAACGTTCCCTTGAGGATCGTGATGCCGCCGGTGGCGTGGATGGGGTTGTCGAGGGTGCGGATGACCTCGCCGTCGAGCGGCATGGGGTTCAGGGCCTCGAGGTTCTCGGCAACGGTCTTGCCCGTCACGGTGAGGGCGTCCCCGTGCAGCAGCCCGGCATCCAGCAGCGCCTTCATGAGCACCGGGATGCCGCCGTGGCGGTCCACGTCGTTCATGACGTACTTGCCGAACGGCTTCATGTCGGCCAGGTGCGGCACCTTGTCGCCGATGCGGTTGAAGTCATCGAGCGTGAGCTCGACCTCGGCCTCGTTCGCGATGGCGAGCAGGTGCAGCACGACGTTGGTCGAGCCGCCGAGCGCCATCGCGACGGTGATCGCGTTCTCGAAGGCCTTCTTCGTCAGGATGTCGCGGGCAGTGATGCCCAGGCGCAGCATGTTGACCACGGCCTCGCCGGAACGGTGGGCGTAGTAGTCGCGGCGGCGGTCGGCCGAGGGCGGAGCGGCCGAGCCGGGCAGGCTCATGCCGAGGGCCTCGGCGACGGATGCCATGGTGTTGGCGGTGTACATGCCGCCGCAGGCGCCTTCGCCGGGGGCGATGGCGCACTCGATGCGCTTGAGGTCTTCCTCGCTCATGGTGCCGGCCTTGCAGGCCCCGACCGCTTCGAAGGAGTCGATGATCGTGACCTCCTTCTCGGTGCCGTCGCTGAGCTTGACCCAGCCGGGGGCGATGGAGCCGGCGTACAGGAAGACGGAGGCGAGGTCGAGGCGAGCGGCCGCCATCAGCATGCCGGGCAGCGACTTGTCGCATCCCGCGAGCAGAACGGAGCCGTCGAGCCGCTCGGCGTTCATGACCACCTCGACGGAGTCGGCGATCACCTCACGGGAGACCAGGGAGAAGTGCATGCCCTCGTGGCCCATCGAGATGCCGTCGGAGACCGAGATGGTGCCGAACTGCAGCGGGTAGCCGCCTCCGGAGTGCACGCCCTCCTTGGCACCCTGGGCCAGGCGGTCCAGGCTCAGGTTGCAGGGCGTGATCTCGTTCCACGAACTCGCGATGCCGATCTGGGGCTTGTCCCAGTCCTCGTCTCCCATGCCGACGGCGCGGAGCATGCCCCGGCTCGTCGCTGCTTCGATGCCGTCGGTGACGACGCGGGAACGCGGTTTGAGATCAACCTCTGCCATGCCAGAAGTCTATGGCCAGCGCGAGGAGGCATCCGACGAGGGCCCCGCTACGACCGGGCGGTCTCCCCCGTCACCTGCACCGCGGGAATCGGGGCCGTGAGCGCGCGCTCGCGACGCTGGGCCTCGAGGTGGGCGGCCCTGAAGTCGGCGAGCAGGGCGAGTGCCTCGGCGACCTCTTCGGGTCCGCGCACACGCTGCCCGGCCGCCGTGCGCCCCTGGCCGATCTTCAGCCCGAGGTCATCGGCCCCCAAGGCCGCGAAGGCGTCCTCATCGGTCACGTCGTCACCGGCGTAGAAGACGCTCGTCGCCTCGGTGTGCAGCCGCAGCTTCTCGATGGCGTCGCCCTTGTTCGCCGGTCGCAGCGCGAACTCGATCACGTTCTTGCCCTCGCGCACCGTCAGTCCCGGCTCGGCCTGACGCACGCGGGTGCGTGCGGAGCGTTGCATCGACTGCCCCGCGGCCGCCGAGAGCTTGCGGGTGTGCAGGGCGAGCCCGGCGGGCTTGCGCTCCACCCACGCGCCATCGGCCGTGCCGGCGACCCGCTCGAGAATCGAGGCGACCCGCTCGAGCTGGTCGATCTCGGTCGAGAGCAGGTCGAGCCGAACGTCGGGCTCGTCGAGCTTCAACTCGACGCCGTGCGAACCGGTGAGCAGTACGTCTTCGGGCGGCTCTGCCACATGTTCGAGGCTGACGAGCGCGCGCCCCGAGACGAAGGCGACCCGGGTCTCCTCCAACGCCGTGAGCCGAAGCACGGCCTCGCGGGCCGAGTCGAGTGCCCGAGCCTCCTCCGGACGGTCGACATGGGGCGCCAGGGTTCCATCGAAGTCGAGCGCAACGAGCAGCCGCTCGGATGCGGCCACATCGCGCAGGGCCTGCACGAGCGTCTCCGGAATGCCGGGTGCGACCGCCGCACGCCCGGTGAGCGTGTCGAGGAAGGACTTGGACCAGTGGCTCACCGTGTTCTCGTGCAGGCGACGGCGCAGCGCCCGCATCCGGCGTCGGCGCTCGGTTGCGGGCATGCGCACCGCCTCCATGATGGCGGCCTTGACGCCGTCGATGTCGTGCGGGTTCACGATGATCGCCTGGCGCAGCTCGTCGGATGCGCCGGTGAACTCGCTCAGCACGAGCACCCCGTCATCGTCGACGCTGCAGGCGACGAACTCCTTGGCGACGAGGTTCATGCCGTCGCGCAGGGCGGTCACGAGCATGACGTCGGCCGCGAGGTAGAGAGCGGCCATCTCCTCGCGGGGGTAGCCGTGGTGCAGGTAGGCGATGGCGGTGTGGCTGATGGTGGAGTAATCGCCGTTGATGCGCCCGACTTGCAGCTCGATCTCGTCGCGAAGCGCCATGTAGGTCGCCACCCGCTCCCGGCTGGGGCTCGCGACCTGCACGAGGGTGACGTCCTCGACGGCGAGCTCGCCGTCGGCCAGCAGCTCGCCGAACGCCTTCAGGCGGTGGCCGATCCCCTTCGTGTAGTCGAGGCGGTCGACGCCGAGCATGATCGTCTTCGGGTTGCCGAGGTCTTCACGAATCTGCCGGGCACGCTGCTGAACCTCGGGGCGCCGGGCGAGTTCCTCGTAGCCCGCGACGTCGATGGAGATGGGGAACGTGCGTGCGACGACGTGTCGGATCTCGCCGCTCTCGGCGACGACCTCCACGACGTTTCCGCGGGTGACATAACCGAAGAGCCGTCGCACGGCGCGCGTGAAGTTGCCCGCATCCGCGGTGCGCTGGAAGCCGATGACGTCCGCGCCGAGCAGGCCCTCGAGAATCTGCTTGCGCCACGGCAACTGCGAGAAGATGCCGTACGGCGGGAAGGGGATGTGGTCGAAGAACCCGATCACCAGGTCGGGCCGCAGTTGGCGCAGCATCGTGGGAACGAGCTGCAACTGGTAGTCGTGCACCCAGACGACCGCCTCCGGAGCGGCCAGGCGGGCGGCCGTCTCGGCGAAGCGCCGGTTCACGACGACGTAGGCGTCCCACCACTCACGATGAAAGCTCGGGGCGGCGATCACGTCGTGGTAGAGGGGCCAGAGCGTGTCGTTCGAGAAGCCCTCGTAGTACGCCTCGATCTCATCCGCCGAGAGCCGCACGGGCACGATCTCGATGCCGTCGTTCTCGAACGGCTCGAAGTCGGTGTCGGCGACCCCGGCCCAGCCCACCCATGCGCCTTCCGCCTCGCGCATGACCGGTTCGAGCGCGGTGACGAGCCCGCCGGGCGAGGACTTCCAGCGGGAACTGCCATCGGGGGCGGTCTCATGGTCGACGGGCAGCCGATTCGAGACCACCACCATGCTGTAGGTCGTCTCGTCGCTGGTGGTGGGCGGTGCTGGCGTGGAGATGACGCGTCCATTTCCGGCATGCGCGCGCATGCCTGTACTTCGGTGTGCTTTCAGCGTGAAAGCTCGACGCACACCTGTCAACCCTTCCGGGCCTCGGCCGATGCCGGGCTAGGCTGTGTCGATTCGGGCCAAGGCGAGCCTATCCAGTCGCCCGTGGCTCGCGTTCACCCCGCTGCCGCCGCATAGCCCCACGAGCGCGCGCCGCGCCGGCGGGAGACGGCGAAGAGCGAACCGAGATAGCCCAGCGCCCCGAAGATGATGAGCGCGGCGGCGGCACCCGCGACTCCCCCTCCACCGGCGCCGGAGACGATCTGCTGCATCCCCTGCACCGCCCAGCCCAGCGGAAGGAACGGGCTGAGCAGTTGGTAGGGCTCCGCGAGGATCTGCACGGGGTAGATGCCGCCGGCACTGGTCAGCTGCAGCACGACGAGCAGCAGCGAGATGACGATGCCCACCCTGCCGAAGGCCGTCGTGAGGAACTGGTGAACGGCGGCGAAGACGAGAGCGCAGAGCGCCGCGAACGACAGGGTGGCCGGCAGCAGGTTCCAGGCCACGCCCAGAGTCGTGTGCAGCAGGGCGACCACGAGCACCGCCTGCACGAGCCCGATCGCCGCCGACCGCGCGAACACCCGGGTCACCAGGCGCGGCGTCGAGGCCGTGCTCTGCAGTGCCAGTCGGCTGAGTGGACGCAGCAGTAGGAACACGGCGAGCGCTCCGATCCAGAGGCCGACCGGAACGAAGATCATCCCGATCACTGCGCCGATGGAGTTGATCGGGTTCTCGCGCTGACTCGTGACGGCGACGGGATCGGAGACGACCTTCGCGGTCTTGTCCGCGTCGATGTCGCCCAAGGCGGATGCCGCGCCGGCCCCCGTTGTGAGCCCGGTCGCGAGAGAGCTCGCTCCCCCGGCGAGTTGGTGCGCGCCGCTCGCCGACGCCGCGACGCCGCTCGAGAGCGTTCCGAGTCCCGTGGCCAGGTCGCCGACTCCGGAGGAGAGGTTCGCGGTTCCGGAACGCAGGGCATCCGAACCGGACGAGAGCGCTGAGGCGCCGGAGGCCAGCTGGCCGATCCCACCCTGCAGACCCGACACGGCGCTTCCGGTCTGCTGCGCGAGCGTCGAACCGCCCGCGGCGAGTTGGTCCAGCCCGGTGCCGAAGGCCTGCACCTGCTCGACGAGCGGCTCGGTACCCGGCAGGTTTCCGAGAGCGCCGGTGAGGGCGCTCGAGAGCTGGTCGTAGCCCGCCGCGGCCTCGCCGACCTTGCCCACGTAGGTACTCGTGCCCTCACTCAAGGCCGTCAGCCCGGATGCCTGCTGGTTCAGGGCGCCGACGCCCGACGCGAGCGAGTCCACCCCGTCGGTGTAGCGGTCGACCCCGGTCGAGAGCGCGGCGGCTCCGTCGGCGGCCTGGCTCGCCCCGGATGCCGCCGATGCGGCTCCTGTGGCGAGTTGGTCGAGTCCGGTGGCCAGGCCCGATACGCCCGAGGAGACCTGGGTGGCGCCGTCAGCGGCCGACGAGAGCGAGGTGCCCATGCCGGCGAGGTTGGCGTAGAAGCCGCTCAGGTACTGCTCGGTGATGGCGCGGCCGAAGGCGGCCGACATGGCGTCCCCCACCGACTGGGCGAGCGAGCCGGCCAGGTAGGAATGGGCGTCATCGGTCTGGATGCGCAGGTCGGCCTGGCTGGGACTGCTCGAGGAGATCGAGCTGATCGAGGCGGAGAAGTCCTTCGGGATGGTGAGCACCGCGTCGGCGGTACCCTCCTTCAGCGCCTTCTTGGCCTCAGCCGTGCTCGAGAGCTTCCACCCGAAGCCGGTGGAGTCGGGATGGGTCAGCTGGGTGACGAGCAGGCGTCCCGCGAGGATGTTCTGGGTACTGCCGTCGGCAGCGGTCTGCGTGACCATCTCGTCGTTGTTGACGATGAGTGCGGGGATCGTGTCGACCCGCTCGTCGGCGTTGGCGAGGCCACCCGTCACGACGCCGGCGACGGCGAGGGGAACGAGGATGACGCCGGCCACCATGAGGCCCCGTCGCCAGCGGCGTTGGCCGGGAGTGCGTGAGAAGAGTCGGGTCAGGCGGGTGCTCACTGCAGCACTCCCTTTCTCTCGGATGCGATCTGCGCCTCTGAGGCGATGTCGAGCGTGTGCACGCCGCGTCCGGCGAGCGTGGGAGGTGCGGGCAAGCGGCCTCCGGTGACGACGAGGGTTACCGCGGCCGGCAGGAGGGCGGCGATGACGGCGAGGGTCACGTCTTCGTCACCGGGTGCGATCTCGCCGAGTTCGACCACGAGCACTCCCGGGCGTTCCGAGAGGCCGGCCGCCACGAGAACGCCGGCCCGCGTCGCGGAGCTCAACGATGCGAGAGTCGCCTCGGCGGTGAGGTCGGCCGCATCCGCCACCGGCAGGGACCGCAGGCGGTCCAGCCAGAGGTTCGTCTGCCGTTCCGTGCCACCGACGTGGTACCAGGGCTGCGCGAAGTCGACGCGCTCGGCGATGACCTCCTCGACCGTGCGCCCTCCCGAGGCGGCCTCCCCGGCCGGCACGTCGACGAGGGCCACCGCGCCCAGCACCCTCGAACTCTCGGAGGGCAGCGGGGAACCGAGCACCTGCAACCGACCGCCCACGGGCGCCAGCCGTCCGGCGAGCGTGGCGGCCAGGACGCGGCGGTCAGCGCTCTCGCCCCGGATGACGAGCACCTCGCCTGCGCCGACTCTCAGGTCGACGGGCCCGATGCCGTCTTCTGGCAGGCCGAAGGAGGCGGCGTCCGCGCTGATCGCCGTCGTCTGGGAGCGGGCCCACGCCACGTCGTCGAGGTGGTGACGCAGGCCCTCGCCCTCGATGTCGACGTTCGGCAGGATGCGGGCGAGCCAACGCGGCAGCCACCATGCCGCGCGTCCCGCGAGCGCCATGGCCGCGGGAACCAGCGTCATGCGCACGAGGAAGGCATCGAAGGCGACTCCGACGGCCAGTGCCAGGGCGATGCCCTTGATGGCTCCGGAGCCTTCCGGCACGAACGCGAAGAAGACGAAGAACATGATCAGTGCGGCCGCGGTCACCACGCGTGCGGCGTGCTGGAAGCCATGAACGATCGCGCCGCGCGCGTCGCCGTGGCGCACGTACTCCTCGCGCATCCCCGAGACGAGGAAGACCTCGTAGTCCATGGCGAGGCCGAAGAGCACGGCCATCAGCAGGATCGGCAGGAAGCTGAGGATGGGTCCGGGGTGCTCGACGTGCAGCAGGTCGGCGAACCACCCCCACTGGAAGATGGCGACGCTGACGCCGATGGCGGCGAAGACGGAGAGCAGGAAGCCGACGGCGGCCTTGACGGGCACGAAGACGGAGCGGAACACCATCATCAGCAGCAGGATCGAGAGCCCGACGACGATGAGGGCGAAGGGCACCAGGGCGTTCGTCAGCCGGTTCGAGATGTCGATCACGACAGCCGTCTGTCCGGTGACCGCGATGGGCGTGTCGTACTTCTTCTCGATCGACGGGGCCAGGTCGCGGATGCTCTGCACCAGCTCCTTGGTCTCGGGCGCATCCGGAGCACTCTCGGGGATGACCTTGATGATCGCCGTGTCGACGGTCGGGTTGGGGATGCCGGGGCCGACGGACGCGACGTCGTCCACGCCCTTCAGCGTGTCGGCGATGCCTTTCAGGGCGGTGATCGGGTCGGTGCTCTGGGTGATGTCGACCTCGACGATGAGCGGGCCGTTGTAGCCCGGTCCGAACCCGTCGGAGAGCATCGTGTACGCCTGATAGGTCGTAGACGCCTCGGGCTGGCTGCCACCGGTGGGCAGGTTGAGGTCGAGGCTGAGAGCCGGGATCGAGAGGCCGCCGAGGATGCCGACGACGAGCACGACCGCGACGACGGGAGCCTTGAGAACGAGATTCACCCAGCGCCGGCCGAGCGTGGGTCGGGCGTCGTCCTGCGCGAGAGCCCTCCGCGCGGTGCGGCCGCCGGGCTTCGGCGCGAGCCGGCCCTTGGCGACGCCCATGACGGCGGGCAGCAGGGTGACCGCGGCGAGCATGGCGACGAGCACCGCGAAGGCGGCCGCCATGCCCATGACCGAGAGGAACGGGATGCCGACGACGAGCAATCCGAGCAGCGCGATGATCACCGTCAGGCCGGCGAAGATGACGGCGCTGCCCGCGGTGGCCACCGACGTGGCCGCCGACTCCTCGGCGCTCACCCCGCGGGCCAACTGGGTGCGGTGCCGCGACAGGATGAACAGGGCGTAGTCGATGCCGACGGCCAGTCCCAGCATGACGGCCAGCATGGGAGCGGTGCTCGAGACGCTCGCGAACGCCGAGACGATCGTGATGCCGCCGACAGCGACGCCGACGCCGACGAGGGCGGTGAGCAACGGCATCCCCGCGGCCAGCAGCGAGCCGAAGGCGATGAAGAGCACAACGGCGGCGAAGAGCACGCCGAGGCCCTCCGTGAGCGTGAGGCCGAAGGTCTCGTTCTGGAACACCTGTCCGCCGAAGGCCACATCGATCCCGGCATCCTCACCGGTCTTCGCCACGTCCTGGATGGCATCGAGGGTCTTCGTCGACACGTCGGTGGAGGCGTCGTCGAGCTGCACCTGGATGTAGGCGGTGCGGGCGTCCTTCGAGAGGGCGTCGCCGGCGTACTGGCTGAACGGATCGACCACCGAGGCGACACCGTCGACATCCTCGAGTTCGGACGCCATCTGCTGCACCGCGCTCTTACGGGCGCCGACGTCGAGGGCGTCGCCGTCGGCGGCGTGCATCACGACCTGCACGGCCGCGCCCGCGGTCTGCGGGAAGACGGCCGCGAGCTTGTCGATCGCCTGCTGCGATTCGGTGCCGGGGATGGCGTAGGACTCCTGCGTCTTGCCGCCAAGGGCGAAGCCTGCACCGAGCAGTCCGGCGATCAGCACCACCCAGGCGGCGATGACGAGCCAGGCGCGACGATACGCGAGATGTCCGATGCGGTAGAGCAGTGTGGCCAACGGTGGGTCCTAACGCCGAACGGGAACGGGAGCGAGCAGGTCGGAGACCACGCGCAGCAGCGCCGGACGCAGCTGCTCGACCGGCGGCAACTGCTCGCCGGTGTAGCCGGCGCCAGAGGTCAGGGTGAACGCCGCGCCGCCGAGGGCGACGCCGAACCGCAACTGGTCTTCGATGGTGGCCGCCGGCGGGCACATGGCAGAGGAGAGCTGCACGATCAGGGTGTTGGCCCGCGCGATCGTCGGCACGTCGACGAGGGACTGGCCCTGGTTGATGAAGGTGTGCACCTCTTGGCGGTAGGCCAGCAGGAAGTCCACGAACGACTCCACGAAGGCGAGCCGGGAGGCATCCGTCGCCGGGCTGGCGAGCCACAGCTGCAGGATGCGCTCGAGTTCGTCGATGGCCGGCGCGAGCACGGCGTCCAGCAGCGCCTCTTTCGAGGCGAAGTGGTAGAGCACGCTCGACTTCGAGTAACCCGCGATGTCGGCGATCTGTTGCAGCGAGGTGGCGGCGAAGCCGACGGCGGCGAACTGGTCGCGCGCGACGGCACGCAGCTCCGCGCTCGGTCTGGGGCGTGTCGAGAGGACCGGTGCTTCTGAGGTCACGAAGCCGAAGGTAGCTGACCGATCGGTCAGAGTCTGCACGCTCGGTCAGATTCGCAGCCACCTCCCAGTCACACCAAACGCAGAGGTCGTATCGGGTCGATCCGCTCGGCGCGCAAGCCCCTGCGTGAGTGCGCCGGGAACGCTAGCGTGGCACTGACGGAAGGCGACAGAATGCGCAAGTACCTCTTCAACGGAGCCATCATCAGCTCGATCATCGGCGGCTGGAACGCCATCCAGACCACGCGCAAGGGCCCGCGCGATTGGCGACTCGCGATCGGGTGGATCATCTGGGGGCTCAGCCTGGCCGTCGCGATCGGCACGGTGCGCAAGGATTCCGAGGAGCACGCGCTCAGCAGCGAGCACCCCAAGCGCAAGAAGTAGCCTCCGAGCGCGCCTGAGCAGGCCCTTTCCGGCGTGTCATCCGCGTGATTCCGCGGGTCGCACCCACACTGGGGATAGCATTCACGCGCTCGAGAAGGGGCTCACCATGTTTGGTCGACGGAGGCGGGACATCCCAGCTCAGCCTGCACCGACGCCCGCACCGGAATTGAACGCGGAGCAGGTCTTCGATCTGCTCAACAGCCGGCTCGCCGATCTCATCGGCACCTCGGGGCGCTGGACCCTCGTTCGCCGCACGGATGCCGACACCGACCAGATCTTCCACCAGATGTTGACCCATCAGATCGCGACCGAGCTCACGCACAGCCTGCTCGTGGAGCGCTCGAGCATCCGTGGCGAGGCGGCGCCCGAGCCGGCAGCCCTCTCGTGGATGCCGGAGCCGATCGCGGTGTGGGCAGACCACGACCTGCCGATCACGCTGGATCCCGAGCCCATCGGCGAGCTGCTCGACACCACGGACACGGACGAGCACCAGGTCGTTCCCGCGCGGCACGCGGCCGACTCCATGCGCCTGGTGGCGTAGCGTTCCGATGCAGCCGCCGGGGCGCTCGGCGACGCCGTTACAGAAATGACCGGCGAATCTTGTAACGGTTCCGCCGCGGGCATGCCCCCGGCTTTCCTAGGGTGAGAGGCACCGGCCGCTGACAGGGCGGCCCCCATCCTCCGGAGTCGGCCATGCCAACCACCTCCCGTTTCGGCGCCCGCGATCTCGCCCAGATCGCCGTCTTCGCCGCCCTCATCGCCGCGCTGACACTGCCGGGCGCGATCCCCGTGGGTGCCTTCGGCGTACCGATCACGCTCCAGACGCTGGGCGTCATGCTCGCCGGCGCCATCCTCGGTGCGCGCAACGGCACGCTCGCCGTGACGCTCTACGTCGCCCTGGGCCTGGCCGGCTTGCCCGTCTTCGCCGGGGGGACGGCCGGCCTCGGCGTACTCGTCGGGCCGACAGGGGGCTTCCTCGTCGGCTTCATTCCCGCGGCCTTCGTCATCGGCTGGCTGACCGAACGCATCCTCCCCCGCTACCCGCTCTGGGCCGGCCTGCTCGTGACCGCCCTCGGCGGCATCGTCGTGGACTACGCGATCGGCGTTCCCTGGATGGCGATCGTGCTCGGCATTCCGCTGTTCCCAGCGCTGCTCGGCATGCTGCCCTTCCTGCCGGGCGATCTCGTGAAGGTCATCGTGACCGCGCTCGTCGCGAAGGCGGTGCACCGCGCCCTGCCCCGGCTGGCGGGGCCCGACCGCGCATCCTCACGCCGCGCGACCCCCGCCGCCGAGCCCACGCCGGCGGCCGAGACCGCGTCCGCCTCCGCGTCGGACCCTCGCTGACACGTGCCGCAGATCCGCTTCGAGGGCGTCGGCCACCGCTTCGGCGATGAGGTCGTGCTGCGCGACGTCGACCTCGTCCTCACCGAGCACCGCATCGGCATCGTGGGTGCGAACGGCTCCGGGAAGTCCACGCTCGCACGCATGATCAACGGCCTCGTGCTGCCGAGTTCCGGCCGCGTTCTCGTCGACGGCATCGACGTCGCCCGCGATGCGCGCGCCGTGCGGCGTCAGGTCGGTTTCGTCTTCACCAATCCCGACACCCAGATCGTCATGCCGACCGTTCGCGAAGACGTGTCGTTCTCACTGCGCCGGCGCCGCCTCCCACCGGCCGAGAGCGCGGCACGCACAGATGCCGTCCTGTCCCGCTTCGGACTCTCCGCCCTCGCGGACCGGGCTGCTCATACACTCTCGGGCGGCCAGAAGCAGCTGCTGGCGCTGGCATCGGTGCTCGTGGCCGAACCGGCGATCGTGGTCGCCGACGAGCCGACGACGTTGCTCGACGCGCGCAATACGCGGGTGGTGGGAGAACACCTGGCGGCGCTCGAACAGCAGGTGATCGTCGTGACCCACCAACTCGAGCTCGTGGAGGACGCCGATCGGGTGATCGTCATCGACGGTGGACGTGTCGTCGCCGACGACGCCCCGGCCCGCGCGCTCGCGTTCTACCGGGACGTCGTGCGATGATCGCCGGCGCCGGCGGCGGCGGCGATTCGGTGATCCATCGCGCGCCGGCGGGCGCCAAGCTCGCCGCGCTCGCCGTGTCCGCAACGGTGATCGCCGTGGTGCGGCAGCCGTGGATGCTCGGGGTCGCACTCGTGCTCGTGCTCGCCCTCGTGATGCTCGCGCACATCCGGCCGCGGGTGCTGCTCGGCGGCATCGGCCCGGCACTGTGGTTGCTCGCGATCGCCATACCCCTCAACGCCCTGTTCTCCGGATGGGAGTCGGCGGCCCTGATGGGACTGCGGGTGATCAGCATCGTCGCCCTGGCGACCGTGTTCTCGCTCACGACGAGCGTGACCGCTGTCCTCGGCACGATCGGGGCTGTGCTGCGCCCGTTCCCGCGGGTGAATGCGGATCGCGTCGGACTGCTCGTCGCCCTCACGATCCGGTCACTGCCGTTGCTGACCGAGATCATCGGGGCGGCGCTCGAAGCCAGGCGCGCACGCGGAGTGGAGCGTTCGCTGCGCGCCCTCGCCGTGCCGGTCGTCGTGCGGACGCTGCGCACCGCCGACGAACTGGGCGATGCCCTGATCGCCCGGGGCGCCGACGACTGACACTCTGGCGGGTCGCGACGGAGGCGGTTAGCCTCGAAATCCGCAACCCTCGAGCAGACCATGACAGCATCCCCGCCTTCCTCCCGTCCGCGATCCTCACGCTGGGTGATCGTGGCGATGCTCGCAGCCATCATGCTCGCGGTTCTCGCCGGCGTTCTGCCCGCGGCCTCCCTCGCGGCGCCATCCTCGATCGCCAGCTCGCATTCCGAGGAGACCGCACGGTCGACGCGAGCCGCGAAGGCGGCGGCGGTGCGTGTGGGCTGGCTGCTGGCCTCCGCATCCAAGGAGTCGGCCGCGGCCGAGCGCTCGCTCACCGCGTCGGCCGGTCAGGGCTACCGGCAAGACGTGCGCGACTCGCTCGAGCTGGCCATCCTCGACGTCGACGCGCGCATCGGCGATGCCCGGCGGGCACTCGCTGACACGCGCCTCGGGCTGCCCTCCCTCGAAGCGCTCGGTGCATCACAACGGCAACTGGGCGTCGCCGTGTCGGCCTTGCGCGACGACATCGCGAAGCGGCAGCGCATCCGGGCACTCGTGAATGCACTCAGCACGCCCGACCTTCTCGCGCGGGTGCAGGCCGACGCCGGCATCGGCAACGGTGCGCCCGCCTCTGCCAGTGCGGGCGGCATCGACCACGAGGAGTACGTGTGGACCTCCGGCGGCCAAGCCGAGCTCGACGCCCGCCACGGGTCGGTCGACATGACCGCGGGCTACGGCCTGCCCTCCCTCGCCGAGCACTGGAGCACCGGCGGCCGCGACTTTCCCCGATGGGCCGGTGCGCGGGTGCACATCACGGGAAACGGGCTCGACGGCATCTACCTCGTCGAGGGCGTCGTGGCCTACCTCAACCAGCACACCGATAGTCCGGCGATGATCCCGCGCGGTTTCGACCTCGTCTACCAGACCTGCGTCAGCGGGGACTCGACCCGGATGCCCTATGTCGCCCTGACGCGCATCGGGTGAGACCGGCTCAGCCTCCCGCCGTTGCGCCGAGGTGGGCGTGCACCGCCGAGATGACCACCGACCCCTCGCCGACGGCGGAGGCGACACGCTTGACCGATCCCCGGCGCACATCGCCGACGGCGAAGAACCCGGGAACGGATGCTTCGAGCGGCGTCGGCGGCGCCTCGTGCGGCCACGCCCGGCGTCCACCTTCGCTGATGACCTCGCCGCCGGTGATCACGAAGCCCCACTGATCGCGCAAGACCTGCGGCGCCAGCCAATCCGTGTGCGGACGGGCGCCGATGGTGATGAAGAGCGCGTCGCTGGGCACCCAGTCGGCCTCACCGGTCTCAGGGTTCTCGAGCAGGATGGCGCCGAGCCGTGCCCCGGCGCCCCGGGCGTCGACGACCCGGGAGTGTGCACGGATGCGCACACCCATCGCCGCGAGTTCGTCGATGAGGTACTGCGACATGCTCTCGGCGAGCGAAGGGCCGCGCACGACGAGGGTGACCGAGTCCGCATACCGCGAGAGGTGCAGGGCGGCCTGGCCGGCCGAGTTGCCGCCACCGACCACGTGCACGGCCTTGCCCGCCTGGCCGCGGGCCTCGACCGAGGAGACCCCGTAGAACACCGTCGCGCCGACGAAGGGACGAAGACCCGGCACCGAGAGCCGCCGGTAGGAGACGCCGGTCGCGAGCACGACCGCGCGGGTGCGGACGACCTCATCGGGGTCGATGTGCAGGGCGAAGCCGTTCGGCTCCACGCTCATTCCGCTCACCCTTCGGGCATGGGCGAACTGCGCGCCGAAGACCCACGCCTGCTGGTAGGCGCGCTGCGCCAGTTCCGCCCCCGAGATGCCGTGCGAGAAGCCGAGGTAATTGCGGATGAGCGAGCTCGAGCCGGCCTGGCCGCCGATGGACTCCGCCTCCACGACGAGGGTCCGAAGTCCCTCCGACGCCGCGTAGACGGCCGCTGCGAGACCGCCGGGACCCGCGCCGACGATCGTCAGATCCACCGGCTCCTCCGGCAGGGCGGTCGTCAGCCCGTACGCGCGCGCGAGTTCCGCGTCGCCGGGGTCGGACAGCATCCGCCCGTCGGAGAGCCGTACGAGGGGAACGCCGGCGTAGGTCGAACCGGATGCCGCCAACAGGGCAACGCCTTCTGCAGAGCCCGGGTCGATGGTCTCGGCGGCCACACCGCCGCGGTTCAATCGCGCACGGATGACGTGGGTGCGCGCGGACTCGTCGTCGCCGATGATCGTGAAGCCGCTGTGGCGGGCGCCGACCGCGTTCTCCCACTCGTGCAGGAACTCGGTGACGGCCCGGTGGAAGGCCTCATCCGGCGATTGCCGCGGGCGTACGACGTAGTAGTCGATCTGGGCCTGCGACATCAGCTCGAACACCGCGTCGGCCGTCTCCCGATCGGCCCAGGCTCCCCAGCCGATGAGGAGCGCCCGCCGTACCTCGGGAAAGAGCCGGCGGGCATGCGCGAAGACGGACTCGTCGTCGACGGTGGCGTTCTCATCCGAGAGGATGAGCGCGACATGGCGGCCCTCGCTCGCGATCTCGCGCAGCGCGTTCACGGTGCCGGCCGCGTCGGGCCGGCAGAGGATCTCGTAGTCGGCGCCGTAGCGGCGCTGCAGCGTGTCGCCGACGGCATCCCTGGCGGCGGCGTCGGCGACACCCGCCAGAATCACCGGCTTGCCCGCGCCCTTCGGGGCCTCCACCATGGCTCCCCTCTCACGGCAGGTGCATTCCTGCGCCGAGCCTAGACCCCGGGACCGATCGGCGGAAAGGTTCGCCGCGGCTGTCGGGCAGGGCCGGGGCGCCCGCGGGTCTGGACAGGAGTGCGGAAGATGAACAGACTTCTCTCATGAACCCGGCTTACGGCCACATACGCACGCCGGATCAGCGCTTACGCGTCTTCGTCAGCTCGACGCTGCGCGAGCTCGCCTCCGAGCGACGCTCCGTGCGCAGCGCGATCGAGCGTCTGGCACTCGCTCCCGTGATGTTCGAGTTGGGCGCTCGCCCGCATCCGCCGCGCGACCTCTATCGTGCCTACCTCGAACAGAGCGACATCTTCGTGGGCATCTACGCCGAGCGCTACGGCTGGGTGGCACCCGGCGAGGAGGTCTCCGGACTCGAGGACGAGTACCTGCTCGTGCCGGCCATTCCGCTGCTGATCTACATCAAGGAGACCGAGAGCCGGGAGGAACGGCTGGTGCAGCTGCTCGCGCGCATCCGCTCCGATGACCGGGCGTCGTTCAAGTACTTCAGCACGTCGGAAGAACTCGGCGAACTGGTCACCAATGACCTCGCGACCCTGCTCGCGGAGCGTTTCGATCTCGCCCGGCACCCGAGCTCGGATCCGATCCCCGAACGATCGCCGAGCGTTCCCGCGCCCCTGACCCGCCTCATCGGGCGTGATGAGGAGGTGCACGACATCGCCGAACAGGTGGAGTCCGGGCCATCGCGGATGCTGACGCTCACGGGCCCGGGCGGCATCGGCAAGACGCGCCTCGCCATCGGAGTGGCCCGGGCGGTTTCCGATGCGTTCCCGGGCGGAGTCTTCTTCGTGGACCTCTCCCCCGTCCGGGATGCGAACCTCGTCATTCCGGCGATCGCGGCGAGCCTCGGTGTGCGTGATGCCGGCGACGGCACCCTGCGGGAGAAGCTCGTGACCGCGCTTCGGGATCGCCGGGTGCTGCTCGTGCTCGACAACGTCGAGCAGGTCGTCGAGGCCGCCCCCGATGTGCGGTCACTGCTCGCCGAGTCTCCGCTGACCAGCGTGCTGGCGACCAGTCGAACGCTGCTGCGCATCACCGGTGAGCGCACCATCGAAGTGGGCCCGCTGGCCGCGCCCGATCTCGGCGGCAATGTCACGGCCGCCGGAATCGCGGCGTCGCCCGCCGTCGCGCTCTTCGTCGAGCGCGCACGAGCCATGAAGCCCGACTTCGAGCTCACCGAGGAGAACGCCCTCGACGTCGCGCGCATCTGCGCAGCGCTGGAAGGTTCACCGCTCGCGATCGAACTTGCGGCCGCCCGCATCCGGGTGCTGCCTCCGGCGGCACTCATCGAACGGTTGGACCGCAGCCTTCCCGTGCTCGTGGGAGGCGCACGCGACCTGCCTCCTCGCCAGCGCGCCATCCGGTCGACGATCCAGTGGAGCACCGAACTGCTCGAACCGGCGGAGCGGGATCTGCTCTCTCGGCTCGGAGTCTTCGCCGGCGGATTCTCGCTGGATGCCGCGGAGGCGGTTGCCGAGAACCCCGACCAGACGCTCGACGCGCTGGCGGCCCTCATCGACGGCAGCCTCGTGCGCCAGCGCGATCGCGGCGAGCGCGCCACCTACGCCATCCTGCAGACCGTGCGCGAATACGCCCTGGAAGAGCTGGCTGCTGCGGGAACACTCGAGCAGGTGCGGGCCCGGCACGCGGAGTTCTTCCTGGGCCTCGCCGACGCCGCCGAGTTCGAACTCGAGGGAGCGACGCAGAACGAGTGGGTCGCACGCCTGAGCGAGGATCGCGACAACCTGCGCGCGGCCATCCGCTACTTCATCGAGACGGAACGCTGGGAGGAGGTCGCCCGTCTGGCCTGGGCGCTCTACGTGTTCTGGTGGGTGGGCGGCCAGCTCGGCGAGGTGCGCGGTTGGATGCAGGAGGTGCTCGATACCGGCGCCGCCCTGAGCGATCACGCCCGGGCGATCGCCCTGTACTTCTCGCGCGCCATCGCCTTCTGGCAGGACCCCGACGAGTGGCTCGTCCCCGGTCTCCGCGAGAGCGCCGAGCTCTTCCACGCCGTCGACGACAAGCCGGGTGAGGCGCTCGCGCTCGTCTCGCTGGCGCTCGCCCTGCTCACCGCACGGCAACCGGACGCCGAGGGGGCGGATGACGCCCTCGAGACCAGCCTGCGGCTGTTCCGGGAGGCGAAGGACCGCTGGGGCGAGGCTCTGGCGCTGGTGTCGCTCGGCAGGGTCGCACTGCTCCAGCAGAGGGTCAGCATGGCGCTCAACAGGTTCGATGAGTCGCTCGCGCTCGCCACCGCGCAGAACGACGCGCTCGGACAGACCATCGCCCTGCACCACCGGGGCTGGGCGGAGGTGCTCCTGGGCAACATCGCCACGGCCCGGGAGTGCTTCGACCGCAGCCTCTCACTGTCGGCCCGGATGGGCCACGACGAGGGCGTCGCCTACGGGCTCGAGGGGCTCACCGCCGTGGCCGCGGCCGGAGGCGATGTGCAACGCGCCGGCCGGTTGCTCGGTGCCTCGGAGATCGTGCGGGAGCGCAAAGGGCTCTACAACGCGCCGTCATTCTCGTTCCATCAGCCGGCGGTGGCGCAGATCCAGGCCTCGCCTGCGGCCGAGGCCTTCGAGGCGGATCGTCAGCTGGGCCGCGGACTCACGGTGGGCGACGCCGTCGCCTACGCACTGGAGGGGGCCGCATGAGCGATCGCATCCTCACCTATACGAGAGCCGTCGCCGTCATCGTCATCCCGTTCCTGGTCGCGGCGTCGTTCCTTCTCTACGTGCTGCCGGGTTCGACGGACCAGCTGTTCGCGTGGACGATCGCGCCACCGTTCACGGCGATGCTGCTCGCGTGCGCCTACCTGGGCGGCATCTGGTTCTTCCTGCAGGTGGTCGTACAGCGACGCTGGCACCGTGTGAAGCACGGCTTCCCCGCCGTCTTCGTCTTCGCCACGTTGCTCGGCATCGCCACCTTCCTGCACTGGGACCGCTTTCACTTCGGCCACATCTCGTTCATCACCTGGGTGACGCTGTACCTCACCACCCCGGTGCTCGCACTGCTCGTGCTCATCCTCAACTGGCGCGAGGACGACGGCCGCTTCGATGAACGCGACACCGCCATCCCGGTTCCCCTCAGGATCGTGCTGGCGCTCATCGGAGCGGGGTCGCTCATCACCGGCCTGACCCTCTTCATCGCGCCGGGCATCCTGATCGACGTCTGGGCGTGGCCCCTGACGCCACTCACCGCCAGGGTGGTCGGCGCCGTGGTGACCCTTCCTGGCATGGTCAACCTCTGGATGCTCGCCGAACCCCGCTGGAGCGCCTTCCGCTGGGTCTTCCAGGCGCAGTTGATCAGCCTCGGCTTCATGGCACTGGCCATCCTGATCTTCAGCCGCGACTTCATCTGGTCGCGCCCGGCCGCCTGGCTGTTCGTGATCGGGATCGCGGCATCCCTGCTCATCTACCTGGCGGTGTACGTGAGCCTGGACCGCGCGCGCATCCGCCGACCCGAACTCAGCGCTTCTTCGTCGCCGACCTGACGGCGACGACGCCGAGTGCCGCGGCCAGCAGCCACGGCCCCGCGACGATGAGCGGGTCGAGCCAGACGTGCTTCGTATCGGTGCGCCGCTGCCCGAACCGGGATGTGATCGGGTGATGCCTGAACTCGCCGAGCACTCCGGTCTCGGTGATCGGGTTGTCGGGCCGTGTGCTGAGCAGGCTGCGCAGATGGCTGGCGCCGGCATCGACGCGGTCCCCGGCGAGCAGCAGAAGCCAATGCGCGGCTCGGCCCTCGCTGAACCGGTCGTAGGCAAAGCGCCGTATCGCTCCCGAGAGCCCGTGCAACGGCTGCGCCGTGCCGAACACGGGAGTCAGCATGGCGTGCTCGATCGAACGCTCCCGGAGGAACGTCTCAGGCTGCCGATCGGGAAAGTCCCAGTGGGCGCCGGTGGGCAGGTGCTTCTCGCGGGGAACCGCGGGCCGGTCCCTGGGATCGGCATCCACGCCCCATCCGGGGATGCGGGCGCGAAGTTCCTCGCTCGAGGGATTCTCGTAGGGCTTGTCTGCGGTGTAAGGCAACGTCGTCTCCTTGCTCTTCGGCGACCGTCAGGCGGCGGCCGGAACGATCAGCGGCTTGATGCAGCCATCGAGCTTCGAGGAGAAGACGTGGTACGCCTCATCGATGTGCTCCAGGGGGAAGCGGTGCGTAACGATGTCGCTGGGCTTGAGGTAACCGTTCCGCACGTGCTCGAACAGCCGGGGCCATTGCCGCTTCACCGGTGCCTGATTCGTGTTGATGGTGAGGCCCTTGTTCATGGCGTCGCCGAACTTCACGGCGCTGAACATGGGACCGTACGCTCCCATCACCGAGATGGTGCCCGCCTTCCGCACGGAGTCGATCGCCCAGTTCAGTGCGATGGGCGAGCCGCCTTGGAGCTTGAACTTCGCACTCGTGACGTGCTGGATCAGGTTGCCATCGGCCTCCGCCCCGACCGCATCGATGGCGACATCGGCCCCGAGGTGTCCCGTGGTGCGCTTCATCTCCACCACGATGTCGTCGTACTCGGTGAAGTTGTAGGTCTCCGCGTGCGCGAATTCGCGGGCCTTCGCCAGGCGGTACTCCAGGTGATCGACCACGATCACGCGACCCGCACCCATGAGCCAGGCCGAGGCGGCTGCGTACAGCCCGACCGGTCCGGCGCCGAAGACAAGCACGGTGTCCCCCTCGACGATGTCGGCGAGTTGGGCTCCGAAGTATCCGGTGGAGCAGGCATCCGTCAGCAGCACCGCGTCTTCGTCAGCCATCCAGTCGGGGATGATCGCGGGGCCGACATCGGCGAACGGAACGCGCACGAACTGCGACTGGCCACCGTCGTAGCCGCCGCACGTGTGGGAGTAGCCGTAGATGCCGCCCACGGCGGTCGCGTTCGGATTCACGTTGTGGCACAGCGAGAAGAGGCCGCGCGAACAGAAGTAGCAGCTGCCGCAGAAGATGTTGAAGGGCACCATGACGCGATCGCCGCGCTTCAGGCTCTGCACCGAGGAGCCGACCTCTTCGACCACTCCGATGAACTCGTGCCCGAACGTATGGCCGATGCGGGTGTCGGGCATCATCCCGTGGTAGAGGTGTAGGTCTGAGCCGCAGATGGCGGCGAGAGTGACGCGCACGATGGCGTCATTCGGATGCTCGATCTTGGGAATGTCCTTCTCCTCGACCCGCACCTTGTACGGCCCGCGGTAGACCATCGCCTGCATGTCTTCTCCTGACTCGTCCCCTTCGTCAGTCTGAACGTCAGGCACGACGGCTTCGAGGGGCTTGACACCGGCATGCGGCGGCCGAAGGCACCTAGGTTCCTCCCGGACGGCTACCGCCGTCGCCCGGCCCGGCTGGCGCTCAGCTGAGTGCTTCGGGCAGGAAGCGCTCGACGAGGTCGGCCGCTGCCTCGAACCGGTAGCCGTGCAGGGTACCCAGACGCGAGATCGTGAGAGGTTCGCCGTCGGGGTCGCGCAGCTTCAGGGCGTTGATCATGAACGCCTCGTTGTGGTCGGCGACCGCATAGCTGGCGGGCGTGACACCGCGCATAAGCAACTCGGCGCGCACCCGCTCCGAGAGCTCGCTCGCCTCCGTGGCGGCCAGCGGCTGGTACGCGCCGTTGACGAACACGAAACCGGCCAGAGCCCACCCCGACGTCACCGCGAAGCGAGCGAGCCGCAGCATGTCGAGCGTTCCGAAACGGGGAATGGTGATGTCGATATCGACGTCTTCGAAGTCGTTCGGCGCAGCGGATGCCCTCGCCGGTTCGGCCTGCACCTGCGCATAGCCGGCGGTTCCGCCGATGATCGTCAGCTGGGCGGCCTGTTCCGCCTCCGCACCTTTTCCGAAGCGGTGGCGGCGGATCGCCCGCCCGGCGTCGCTCGCACCTCGCCGGTAGCCGGCGGCCGGCGTTGCGGCATCCAGATCGAGAGGCGGGTCGATGCCCGAGGCGACGCGCGCCGCTTCTTCCACGAGGTCGAGCGACGCGTCATCCACACGTTCATGATCGACCGGGATCCCGCTCCGGCGCTAGGTGCACTCGGCCCGAATCGACTCGCAGGTGTTGCTTGACCCTGACATCGTGTCAGGCTCCAGTGTGGTCTCCATCATGTACACCATCGGAGAATTCGCCGGAATCGGGCGGGTGAGCGTGCGAATGCTGCGTCACTACGACGCCATCGGACTGCTGCCTCCTGCCCACGTCGATGACCGCACGGGATACCGCCGCTACTCGAACGAGCAGATCCCGCGTCTGCTTCGCATCGTGGAGCTGCGCCGGCTCGACATCGGCCTGGATCGCGTCGCAGCGGTGCTCGCCGCGGATGACGAGGACAGCGCGCTCATAGCGCTGCTGCGTTCGCGTCGAGGCGAGATCGAGGCGGCCATCGTGGACGACACGGCATCGCTCGCCCGCATCGATCGGCGACTCCGACAATTGGAAGGAGAACCAGCCATGTCCACCAGTCCCGTCAGCTACCGTCCCATCGACCCGGTCACGGTGTACGCCGTCACCGGTGTCGCTCCCGGCATGGGTCCCGAGCACGTCGGACCCGTCGTCGGCCCACTCATCGAAGACCTCGACCGTGCCCTCGAGTCGGCCGGCCGGCCCATCATCCCTCCCGCCATCTTCTGGTACGAGACCGTAGAGGACGGCGAGGGGATGATCGTGCACGTCAGCCAGACAGCCGAGGCGCGTCCACGCACCGGCGAGGGCTACGAGGTCGTCGAGTTGCCGGCGACGTCGTTGTCGGCCACCATCCTGCACCGGGGCGACATGTCGGGCATCGGCGACACGTGGCTCGCCCTCGTGGAGCAGCTCGTCGCAGACGGCTACCGCATGACGGGCGCGAATCGCGAGGTGTACCTCAACGCTCCTGGCCACATTCCCGGACCCGATTGGGTGACCGAGCTCCAAGTGCCGGTCGAGGCGGTGTGAAACGTGCGGGGCGGCCGATCGGGGCCGCCCCGCACGGGTCAGGCACCCGGGTGGTGTCCGTGCAGCCAGGCCCAGATGGCGCGGAGTATCCCGAGCACGATCGACACGAAGGGCGGGTGGTGCTCCGCCGCCGCCTGAACGACCACGGTCACGTCCGCCGTCGCGGCCGGCCCGAACAGCCCGTGAGCACTCAGGGTTGCGGTGAAGGTGCCCGCTTCGGTCGGAGTTCCGGTGATGACCCCGTGCTGAAGGCTCAATCCCGGCGGCAGGCTGCCCCCGGTGACCTCCGATGAGGTCGTGTTGGCCAATGCGGGATCGAACGCGTAGTGCTCGCCCACGGTCGCCTGCGGCGCATCCGTCTCGCCGATGATCGCGCTGCGGAAGAACAGGAGCGTGGACTGCGAGCTGACGAGCAGCTCCAGCCCGTCGGGGCGATAGGCCACGTGGCTCGGCGCCCAGCCTTCGACCGAGAACTGGGAGAGCACCTGGCCGGAATCGGTATCGATCACATACGCGACCGGTGTCTGCTCGCCGACCGGATCCCAGCCGACGCTCGTGATCTCAGTACTGTCGGGTGAGAAGGCCGAGTCGGCCGGCCACTGCGGCACGGTCGGCGTTGAAATCGCGTGCAGGTCGGCAGGGTCGAGCAGGATCAATCCTCCCTGCATCCGATCCAGCAGCAGGCTTCCGTCGCGAGAGAGGGAGAGGTTGTAGGTCGATCCACCCGAGGCCTCGCCAATGACGGATGCACTCGCGATGTCGTACTTGACGATGCTCGCCGAGGTACCGACCTGCGCGACGTAGAGCGTTGCGCCGTCTGGGGAGACCGTGCCCGTCGTGGGAATGTCGGGGTGGCCCGGAGTGCCACCGCCGGGGATCGCGACGGATCCGACCGGCTGCAACGTGACCGGATCGTAGGAGTCGATCCCCGCCCCGTAGTCATTCAGCACGTAGACGTCTCCGCCTGCCGGGTTGACGACGAGATCAAGCGGATACGCGTCGACGTCGAAATGCTCGCTCGTGACGGCAAGGGTCGTCGTGTCGACGACGGCGAAGTATCCGCCGCCGAGGTTTCCGAACACGTACAGGAGGGAACCGTCGGCGCTCAACCTGACGAAGAGTGCCTGGTATCGAAGGTTGTCTTCACGACCGACTGCCAGGTTGAGTGTCGATGCCACGGAGTGGGTGGCGAGGTCGACGACGTCGACGCGTCCGTCCTCGTAGTGGCTCACGTAGGCCGTGGAACCGTCGGCGCTGACGGCGATGTCGGCCGCTCGGCCGGTGAGCGTCGTGCTCGCCGCTGGGGTGGTCGTCGCCGGGGCGGGCACGTCGGCATAGGCCGGCGGTACGACCGCGAGGGCCACCAGCAGGGCGCTGGCGGATGCGGCCGTGATCAGAGTGCGCTTCATCGAGCATTCTCTCTCATGATGACGAAGCCCCACACGGCCAAGTGCGGGCGTGATCACGACCGCAACGCGCGGGACGTTCGGATGTGTTCTCTTGCGATTCGGGTGCCGGCCGCAGCCGGTACAACGCGGACTCAGATGCCGCGCCGGGTGAGACAGGCTCACATTATCGCAGTCGCTCCGTCACTCGCCAGAGCGTTCGGCGGCAGCGTGGCCTGTCGCCTCGCCGGGCCCACCCGCAGCGGCGCCTCAGTAGTCTTGGCGAGCGTCTTTCTCGACGTCAAGCTTCGACTCGTCGTCGCCCCAAGCTGCAAGGGCGGAATCAAGCTGTCGACGCAGCCAAGCGGCATCCAACTCGCCCTCACTGGCGCGCTGAGCCAACTGCCGCGTGCGCTCGTCCGGTCCCCCGGTGAGATCCGACATCGTGCATCCCCTCTCCACGTGCGAGTCTGCCGCTCGAGAGGACCACGGCGCAACGGTCGACTCACGAGGCGCCATCCTCGCCGGGTTGTCGCGGCACAAACACTGTCATCGTGCGAGCGGGACTGGGAAGAAGAAGCGCTATTCAGGCGCGCTCCGTCGCGGGTCGCGGAACGACGACCCGGGTGCGTGCGTCGTCGGGGATCGTGACGTATGCGCGCTTCTTCTGCGGGTGCTGGTAGAACACGCGTCGCCCTCCGCGACCTTCGACCACCTTGGTCACCGCGAACCCGCCGCCTGCGCTCCAGAGCACGTCATTCACGGCCACCTCGCGGCCGGCGATGTATGTCGAGCTTTTCTCCATGACCACAGCATCGCAGCGACCACCGACACCCTGTGCCGACCGGCAGCCAAGCCCCGCTGCCATCATTGATGCATGAGCGAGTCACCGGTCGAGCGAAGAGTCCTGAGCACCTACGAGATCGATGGAGCTCCGAGCTTCGCCTACGTCGAGGTGCGCCGCATCACCATCGCACCGAACTTCCACGCCGGAGCGCATTGGCACAACGGCCCGGTCTTCGGCGTCATCGAATCAGGGTCCGCCTACTTCCAGGTGGGAACCGACGCTCACTCCGTGCTGCACCCCGGCGACACCTTCTACGAGCCGGGCAATGAGACGATCGCTCGCTTCGACGCCACCAGCGAGGGCGTCACCTTCCTTGCCTGGTTCCCCGTGCCGGCCGATACGGAACCGCAATTGACGATGGGCGCGCTTCTCGATCGGGGCTGACGGTCGCGCTGACAGTCGCACTGATCGCGCACAGGGATACTTGGCGGTAGAAACACCAGGTGGCGGATGCAGGGCGGCTGAGGCGGGAGTCATGTTCACCTGTCCGACGCTTGAGTGCTCAGCTGCGATCGGGCGAAACAGTCCCGAACGTGAAAAAGCCCCGAACCTGGCGAGAGGTTCGGGGCTTTCCGTGCACCCCCAGGGACTTGAACCCTGAACCCACTGATTAAGAGTCAGTTGCTCTGCCGATTGAGCTAGAGGTGCATTTTCGGCTCGGAATCTCTCCCGGGCCGAGGCTCAACATTAGCATCACCCTCGCGGTGACCGCCAATCGGGACAGCGTAAGCCCGGAGGCCGGGCGTGTCCTTCGATAGCCTGAAGCAGTGACCGCTGCCGACTCCCCCTCCGACCTGTCGCTCGCCCTGGCGTTGGCCGACACCGCCGATTCGCTCGCGCTCGACCGCTTCCGCGCGGCCGACCTCGTGATCTCGACGAAGCCCGACCGCACTCCCGTCACGGATGCCGACCAGGCTGTCGAGCGGGCCATCCGCGAGCAGCTCGCCCAGCATCGGCCGGGCGACGGGGTCTACGGCGAGGAGTTCGGGGTGGAGGGCAGTACCGACCGCCAGTGGATCATCGATCCGATCGATGGCACCGCCAACTTCCTGCGCGGCGTACCCGTCTGGGGAACTCTCATCGCCCTCGCCGTCGACGGGGAGCCGGTGCTCGGTGTAGCGAGTTGCCCTGCTCTCGGGCGACGCTGGTGGGCGAGCCGCGGACAGGGAGCGTGGACGTCGGCGTCCGGCGGCGAGCCCCGAGCCATCTCCGTCTCAGCGGTCGGCGCCCTCTCCGACGCTTCGCTGAGCTTCCAGAGCATTGCGCAGTGGAGGGAAGCCGGCTACCTGCAGCCCCTGCTCGCGCTGGCGGAACAGGTCTGGCGCGACCGGGCGTACGGCGACCTATGGTCGTACATGCTGCTCGCGGAGGGATTGGTCGACGCCGTCGGCGAATTCGGCGTGCAGCGCTACGACGTCGCCGCCCTCATTCCCATCGTCGAAGAGGCCGGCGGCCGCTGGAGCGACCTCCGCGGCGGTCGGGACCTCGACGCAGGCAGTTCCTTCGCCAGCAACGGCATTCTTCACGACGCCGTTCTGGAGGCGCTCGCGCTCGAGTGATCAACCGGGGGTTCCCCCGAAAGAGGGTGCGTCGTAGCATTCAGGTTGGGGGACGTGCTCGCCGCGAGTCGGGGTACACGCCCCTTTCGCTGTCCACGTGAAAGGCCGTGCTCCATGTCGCTCTCCCCCTTCTCGCGCCGCAGCATCGCCTCGTCGGTGCTCGGTGGCGTTCTCGTCGTCGGCCTGAGCCTCAGTGGCGCCGGAACCGCTGATGCGACGGTGCTCGATTCTGGCAACGACACCGCGAACGACGCGGCGCTGACCCCGCGCACGCAGTTCACGATGGCTCCTGATGGCTCGAGCGGCGCGACCCAGGGCGGGGAGAGCATTCCCAACATCGACTCGGTGAAGAAGACCATCGCTACCTACTACGGCGATCCGGGAACGGGCATCGCCGATAAGCAGCACTCCCCCTACATCAGCGAGATGGCCGGCATCCTCTCGACGGCGAAGGCACGCCTGCAGCCCGAATACGCCGCGGCGATCGCCGCCGGGGAGAAGCCCGCCATCGTGCTCGATGCCGACGACACGATGCTGTGGACCTACGACATGGAAGTCGCCGACATGCACTTCACCTTCGACCCCGCCGAGCAGGATGTCTGGGTGCAGGACGAGCGCTTCCCGGCCACTCCCGGCATGGTCGGGTTCGTGCAGGCTGCGGAAGCGATCGGCTACACCGTCTTCGGGTTGACCGGCCGCAACGCCGACCAGGAGCCGGCGACCCTCGGCAACCTCGACAAGGTCGGCTACACCGGATTCGACGCCGAGAACTTCTACACGAAGTGGACGGGAACCGGCGCCTCCCAGCAGCCCGACTACATCAGCTGCGCCACGCCGAAGTGCACGACGGTGGAGTACAAGGCGGGCACGCGCAAGCACATCGAGAACGACCTCGGCTACACCATCACCCTCAACGTGGGCGATCAGTTCTCCGACCTCCAGGGCGGATACGCGAACGCGAGCCTGAAGCTTCCGAACCCCACCTACTACCTGCCCTCCGCGAACCTGCCGGGCGTGGATGAGCCGCAACTGGCGCCGCGGACGCACTTCACCATGGCACCCGACGGCTCCAGCGGCGCGACCGAGGGCGGCGAAGGCATCCCGAACATCGACTCCGTCAAGAAGACCATCGCGACCTATTACGGCGACACGGGCGACGGTACGTCCAACAAGACCGATTCCCCCTACATCAGCGAGATGCGGCGCATCGCCGCCAGGACGCTGCCGAAGATCGCCCTCGGATGCGTGCTCGGCAAGCTGCTGCACAAGAATCCCGCGGTCGTCCTCGACGCCGACGACACCACGCTCTGGACCTACGACATGGAAGTCGCCGACATGCACTTCACGTTCGACCCTGCCGAACAGGATGTCTGGGTTCAGCAGCAGCGCTTCCCCGCGACTCCGACGATGGTTCCAGTGGCAACGCTCCTGCACAAGGCCGGCTGCACGCTGATCGGCCTGACGGGTCGAAACGACAACCAGAAGGCGGCGACCATCGGGAATCTGCGGAAGGTGGGCTACACCGGCTTCACCGAGCGGAACTACTACACCAAGTGGACGGGCACCGGTGCCTCGCAGCAGCCGGACTACGTCACCTGCGTGACGGCGAAGTGCACGACGATCGAGTACAAGTCGCAGACGCGCGCCCACGTCGAGAGCCCGGCCGGTGGCGGCTACCGCATCATCGCCAACTACGGCGACCAGTTCAGCGACCTGATCGGCGGGCACGCCGACATCGACGTGAAGCTGCCGAACCCGACCTACTACCTCCCCTGAGGGTGCCGTGACCGCACACGCCCCGACTCCCGCGCAACTCGACCGCTTCGGCGCCGCCCTGAAGCTGCGTCGAGGAGCCATGGTGTCGGAACTCGCCCGGCTCGACGGGTCGATGCTCACTGTCCGGGAGTCACGGGGAGACGGTGTCGCCGACGACGAGCACGACCCAGAGGGCCCGACGATGTCGTCCGAATGGTCTCGCCTGACCGGAACGCGGGAAGCACTCGAGCGCGATCTGGCCGCGGTCGAGCGCTCACTGACGCGACTGGGAGAGGGACGCTACGGGTTCTGCGCGCGGTGCGGCAAACGCATCAGCACCGCCCGACTGGAAGCACGACCCGAGGCGGAACTCTGCATCGACTGCGCCTCGGCCGCCGAGCAGGGCTGAGCGCGCCCCGTCGAGGATCCGACGAGACCGTCGGCCTCCCTGTCATGGGAATGCACGAAGGCCGCGCATCCGTTCGGATGCGCGGCCTTCGCAGGAGCGGGGGCTCAGGAGCGCTTGGCGATCGCCCGTGCGATGAAGACGAGACCACCCACAGCGGCGACCGCAACGGCGATGACCTTGCCGGGGTTGCGGCGATACTCCGCCTCGGCCTTGGCGCTCAGCTGCGAGGCGGTCTTCGTGACGGCGTCTGCCAGGTCGGCGCTGCCCTGCTTGAGGGTGTCGATGACCTCGTTGGCCGTGGTCTTCGCGTCGGCCCCGGTGTCGTCGGTGAGCGACGCTGCGGCATCCTGCAGGTGCTCGCCCGCAGAGGTCGCCTTCTCGGCGACGCCTTGCGCGAAGGTGCCGACGGCTTCGGCACCGTCTTGCGCGGCCTCACCGAGGTGAGCGGTGGCGTCATCGACGGGCGTCGGGTCCTGCCCAGCGGTGTCGGGGGCCTCGACGTCGACCAGCAGGTCGTCGCTGGTCTCGATCGGATCGTTGTTCTGGCCGGAGTTGGTCGTGTCCGTCATGTCAATGTCCTCCTGATACGGCGCGCAGGGCGCGCTTCTCTGCCGACTTCGCGATCTTCGCGGCGTCCTGGTTGGCCTTCTTGCGGGCCTTCTTGACCCGCGGGTCGTTCCACAGGGCGTCAAGCGAGGCGCGGATGTCGCGGTAGCGGCCACGCCCGGCTTTCGCCCCGTACGTGTACGCCACGAATCCGACCGTGGTGACGAGGAGCAGTATGAAGAATCTGCGCATGGTCTCCCCCTTCGAGTTGAGAGAACCGACACTACGGGCCGCCGACGCTCGACGTAAGGGGTCGCGCACCTCGGCCACATGCGATATAACGCGAGTTCCGCCGGACCGAACTCAACCGCGTGTGACAGTGGCCGATGGTGGAGATGCCGGGAATTGAACCCGGGTCCACTGCTGAGATTCCGCGCCTTCTACGGGCGTAGCCTACGAAAGCGTTCTGCTCGGCTCCCTCCTTTGCCGTAGGCCTCTAGGAGGACGAGCCCAGCCCGAGTTCAAGTCCCGCGTGACGCTCAGACATCAGCACGCAGCAAGTCCTCTAGATGACGCCAGGGTCCGGGGCGAGAACAAACCCGGTCTGACGGACTTTTAGGGCTCTACTGCTTACGCAGCGAGAGCGAAGTCAGTGCGCTTGGAATTGGCACTTGTGTTTTGCAGAGATCGTTTACGAGATAACCCTGCATCCTCGGCCCGCTTCTCACAGTCTCACAGGCAATGTCGAAACCGATCATCCCCGCGAACACTTCAGGTGCTGAAATGGGCCACTGTCACACGCTGTTGAGTTTTCAATTCCGGCCTGCGCTCTCGCGACCGCCGGGCCACACAGTCTACAACGATCACCGAGGCGAAACTAATCCCGTTCCACGAGCGCGTCCTCGAGCGCGGCCAGCTCGGCCAGGCTCAGACCCGACGCCAGCAGGAACTGCCGCACCGAGCCGTGCTCGCGTTCCACGACGTCGATCGCCGATTCGAGCGCCTCGGCCGGGCTGCCTCCCATCAGCACCCTGAGCTGCGGGGAATCGGGAACACCGTACCGCCCGATCATGGCGATCATGGCCTCGAGCCACTCGCCGGCGAGGTTCGCCTCCGTGGCGGCGTAGTCCTCGACGACACTCCGGCGATCCACGCCGACCGCCAGTTGCGTCAGGGCAACCACCACGCCGGTGCGGTCCTTCCCCGCCGTGCAGTGCACGACCACGGCATCCTCTCCCGACGCTGCGATCGCCCGCAGCGCCTCGACCACGACGGAGACGTGATCGGTGAGGATGCGGGTGTACAGCCCGTCGAGGCCGCCGGCGGCGACTCCGCTTCCGCCGCCCTCGAACACGGGCAACTGGATGCGCCGCACGGCGAGGCCGTCGAGCGCGTCGGGCATGGCCGCCGACTCCTGCTCGTCGCGCAGGTCGATCACCAGCGCGACGCCGAGCTCGGCGAGCATGCGTCGCCCCTCGTCGTCGAGCGCGTGCAGTCCGTCGGAGCGGAAGAGCTTTCCCCGGCGCAGCAGTCCCGAATCGGCGGAGTAGCCGCCCGCGTCGCGGAAGTTGTATGTGCCCGGGATGCGGATGAGATCCCTCGTCGTCACTACTCCCCCAGATGCGCGCGACCGGAGATGGCGCGGTCGGCCTCGCGCTTGTCCTGGCGCTCACGCAGGGCCTGGCGCTTGTCGTAGTCCTTCTTGCCCTTGGCGACCGCGATCTGCACCTTCGCCCGGCCATCGGAGAAGTAGATCTGCAGCGGCACGAGGGTGTAGCCGCCCTCTTTGGTCTTGTGGCTGATCTTGACGATCTCGTGCTTGTGCAGCAGCAGCTTGCGCTTGCGCCGAGGCGGGTGGTTGGTCCACGTGCCCTGGCCGTACTCGGGAATGTGCACGGCATCCAGCCACATCTCGCCGCCGTCGATGTAGGCATAGCCGTCGACGAGCGAGGCACGCCCCGCGCGCAGCGACTTCACCTCGGTGCCGGTCAGCACGAGTCCCGCCTCGTAGGTGTCGCCGATGAGGTAGTCGTGCCGGGCTCGCCGATTCGTCGCCACGACGTTCTGTCCGCGTTCCCTGGGCATGGCCTCCTCCTTCGTCGTCGCGAACGAATGCCCGCCGGGTGGCGAGCAGCCTTTCAGTCTACGGTATTCCCGCGGACGGACGGCCCCGCTACACCTTGAGGTAGCGGGTGATCGCGAAGTTCGCCGAGAACGCCGCCAGTACCACGCCGACGGCCAGCAGGATGGGCGCGACGATGAGGGCGTCATCCGTTCCGACGAACGAGGTGAACTGCAGGCGCGTGGAGAGGTAGCCCTGGACGAAGAACCGCACGATCGCCCAGATGGCGCCGCCGGCCAGCAACGACCCGATGAGGGCCGCGAAGACGCCCTCGAGCACGAATGGCGTCTGGATGAACCTGTTCGAGGCGCCCACGAGTCGCATGATGCCCAGTTCCCTCCTTCGCGAGAAGGCGGAGAGCCGGATGGTCGTGGCGATCAGCAGGGCGGCCGCGACGAGCATCAGCACGGCAATGCCGATGGCCGTGAAGCTCGCCGCGTTGAGCACCGCGAAGATCTGGTCGAGGTAGCTGCGCTGGTCGACGACGTCTTCCACGCCGGCCATTCCGGCCAAGCTCTCCTGGATCACGTCGGACTGCGACGGGTCCTTCAGGTTCACCCAGTAGGTCTGGTTCAGCTGGTCGGGAGTGACGTAGTCGGCGACCGGGTTGCCCTTGAACTGCTCCTGGAAGTTGTCGAACGCCTGCTGATGGTCTTCGAAGTCGAACGACTTGATGAACGGCGAGAGGGTCGGCCCGTCGAGCTCGGCCTTCACCGCCTGGAGTTGATCGGCGGACGCCTCGCCCCCGACGCAGTTCTCGCCGGTGGAGATCGAGGTGCACATGTAGACCGCGACCTGGGCCCGGTCGTACCAGTAGCCCTTCATCTGGGCGATCTGCATCTGCATGAGGATGGCCGCGCCCACGAAGGTGAGCGAGATGAAGGTCACGAGCACCACGGAGACCACCATGGAGGCGTTGCGACGCAGGCCGTTGCCGGCCTCGGCGAGAACCAGTCCGAATCTCATCGGGTCGGCCCCACTTCCTGCTCGCCGGTCTCGTTGGTGCGCGCGCCCGGGGCGCGCAGGCCGAGCTTCTCGGCAAGGGTCAGCTGTTCGGGCACGTCGTCGGCGGCCCTGCTGACCGGCAGCACCGGCCGTGTCATCGTCGACGTCGGCGGTTCTTCGGGCACGATCGGCACGGATGCGGTGGCCGCCGCGGTGACCGCAGCCGCGGCATCCGTCACGTCGTCGGTCACCTCGGGCTCGACGTAGAGCGGGCGGGCGTTCTGCATGTACGTGGCGGGAACCTTGGGCCCCACCGCTCCGGTCGGGGAGGTCGGCGTGGCCGGCGCAGCCGGCGCGGTCGAGGCCGTCGGGGTCGGGGCCTCGTCGGAGGGAACCGCCACGGCGATCGATTCGGCCGGAGCCGGCACGGTCTGGATGGCCGTGGTGTAGCCGCCCTGACGTTCGTCGCGCACGATCTGGCCGGCCGAGAGCTCGACCACGCGACGCTTCATCTGGTCGACGATTCCTGCCTCGTGGGTCGCCATGACGATGGTCGTTCCGCCGGCGTTGATGCGTTCGAGCAGGGTCATGATGCCCGCGCTCGTGACGGGGTCGAGGTTTCCCGTCGGCTCGTCCGCGAGCAGGATCTGGGGCTTGTTGACGATGGCGCGCGCGATGGCGACGCGCTGCTGCTCACCGCCGGAGAGCTCATGGGGAAGGCGCTGGGCCTTGCCGTCGAGACCGACGAGGCGCAGCACGTCCGGCACCGCCTCCTGGATGAAGCCGCGGGACTTGCCGATGACCTGCAGGGTGAAGGCCACGTTGGAGTAGACGTTCTTGTTCGGCAGCAGGCGGAAGTCCTGGAACACGACGCCGAGGTTGCGCCGGAAGTAGGGCACCTTACGGCTCGAGATGGAGCCGAGGTTCTGGCCGAGCACGTGGATCTGGCCGCTGCTGGGCTTCTCCTCTTTGAGCATGAGGCGCAGGCAGCTGGACTTTCCCGATCCCGAGGCGCCGACGAGGAACACGAACTCGCCGCGCAGAATCTCAAGGTCGATCGCGGAGAGCGCCGGCCTGTTCGTGCCCGAGTATTTCTTGGTGACGTTGTCGAAGCGGATCATCGCAATCGAGCCTAAACAGCCGCTGCCCCGATCGCGCCAACGACTCACCGTTCACACAGCACCGGTGCGCCGCGATGCGCCGATCACTCGGTCTTCTGCTTGCGCCAACGGATGCCGGCACCGATAAAACCGTCGATGTCGCCGTCGAACACGTTCGACGGGTTGCCCACCTCGTAGTCGGTGCGCAGGTCTTTGACCATCTGGTACGGCGCGAGCACATAGGAACGCATCTGGTCGCCCCAGCTGGCGGTGATGACGCCGGCGAGTTCCTTCTTCTGCGCCGCCTCCGCCTCCTTCTGCAGCAGCAGCAGGCGGGACTGCAGCACCCGCATGGCGGCGGCGCGGTTCTGGATCTGGCTCTTCTCGTTCTGCATCGACACGACCGTGCCGGTGGGAAGGTGCGTGATGCGCACGGCGGAGTCGGTGGTGTTGACCGACTGGCCGCCGGGGCCGCTCGACCGGAAGACATCGACGCGGATGTCGTTCTCCGGGATCTCGACCTCGCCGGCCTCCTCCATGAGCGGGATCACCTCGACCGCCGCGAAGCTGGTCTGACGCTTGCCGGCCGCACCGAACGGGCTCATGCGCACGAGACGGTGGGTACCGGCCTCGACGCTCAGAGTGCCGAAGGCATACGGGGCGTCGACCTCGAAGGTCGCCGACTTGATGCCGGCCTCCTCGGCGTAAGAGGTGTCCATGACGGTGACCGGGTACTTATGCTTCTCTGCCCACCGCAGGTACATGCGGAACAGCATCTCGGCGAAGTCGGCGGCATCCACTCCCCCGGCTCCCGAACGGATGGTGACGACGGCCGGATAGGAATCCCACTCGCCGTCGAGGAGGGTCTGCACCTCGAGTTCGCCGATGACCTTCTGCAGGCTGGTCAACTCGGCGCGCGCCTCCTCGGCGCTCTCCTCGTCGCCGGCCTCGTTGGCCAGCTCTATGAGCACTTCGAGGTCATCGAGACGCGAGGCGACGCTGTTCATCTTGGCGAGCTCCGACTGCCGGTGGCTGAGCGCGCTCGTGACCCGCTGCGCGTTCACGGTGTCGTCCCACAGGTCGGGTGCGCCGGCCTCCTCGCTGAGGCGGCCGATCTCGGCGGTCAGTTCGTCGACATCCACGACGGCACGGATGTCGTCGAAGGTCGAACGCAGTTCGGCAATCTGGGCGGAGAGATCGAGGTCAATCATTTGGCCCCAGCCTACTTGGCCGCTGCCGGAAGGCGGTCGGCCCGGGCGTAGCCTAGAAAGCGATGTCGATGACCGAGCGCCCGTTCCGCCTGCGTTCGGTGGCCCTCGCCGCCTACCTGCCCACGCTGTTGTTCTCGATCGGCGAGGGCTGCATCATCCCCCTCATTCCTACGGTCGCCTCGAACCTCGGCGCCTCGCTGGCCCTGGCCGGCTTCATCGCCGCCATGATCATGCTCGGTGAACTCATCGGCGACATCCCGAGCGGCTGGCTGGTGAGCCGCATCGGAGAGCGCACGGCCATGATCGGCGGCGCCATACTGGCCATGATCGGCGTGTTCGTCTGCCTGCTCGCCGCGTCGCCGTGGGTGCTGGCCGCCGGCATCTTCCTCGTCGGCCTCGCCACCGCCGTCTTCGCGCTCGCGCGGCACGCCTTCATGACGAGCTACGTTCCGATGCGGTACCGCGCCCGCGCGCTTTCCACGCTCGGCGGCGTTTTCCGCGCCGGCTGGTTCGTGGGCCCGTTCGTGGCAGCCGGTCTGCTGCACCTGACCGGGCGTACGCAGGCGGTGTTCTGGGTCTTCATCGCCGCGTGCGTCGGCGTGATCGTGCTGCTGCTGCTCCTGCCCGATCCCGAGCGGATGTTCGGGACGGCGGAGCGTGTGACGGCCACCACCGGCGCGGTACGCACCCTCGGAGCCGAAGAGGCCGCGGAGGAGAGCCAAGGGCTCTTCAGTTCGATCCGGACTCACGCGGCCGTGCTCCTGCGTCTCGGCACCGGCGCAGCCCTGATCGCCGCTCTGCGGTCGTCGCGCACGGTCATCCTGCCGCTCTGGGCGCTCTCGATCGGCATGTCGGAGCGTGACACGGCGCTCGTCATCGGCGTCGCCGGAGCGGTGGACTTCGCGCTGTTCTACACGAGCGGGCAGGTCATGGACCGGTTCGGCCGCATCTGGGTGGCCGTCCCGTCGATGATCGGGCTCGGCCTCGGGCACATCGCCCTGGCCTTCACCCACGACGCCGGCCCCAACGTGCAGCTCTTCATCGCCATCGCGATCTTCCTCTCGGTCGCGAACGGCATCGGCAGCGGCATCCTCATGACACTCGGAGCCGACCTGGCGCCACCGGCTGATCCGGCGCCGTTCCTCGGAGCCTGGCGCTTCACCGGCGATGCCGGTGGTGCTGCGGCGCCGCTGCTCGTCGCCGCCCTGACGGCCGTCGCCTCCATCGCCGTGGCGAGCGGCGTCATGGGAGCACTGGGTCTGATCGGAGCGGCCCTGCTCGCCCGCTACCTCCCGCGCTACGCGCCGTCCCGCCGCCGTCGCCGCGTCAGCGGAACACCGAGCGGGCCGTCGAGTCCACCCGCAGCGTGATGCCCTCGGGCAGGAACAGCGAGAGCACGGGCGGGCGCCAGGATGCCGTGAGCGATACCGCCGCGGAATGACCGTCGGGAGTTCCCGCATCCGACAGCGCGAGGTCGCGCAACTGCTCGTGAGGCGCCGCGTCGAGGTACTCCTCGGCCGCGGCGCGCACCCGGTCACCCTCGAGACGGATGCGGAGCTCGCCGTCCGCAGCACTGACCTGACTGAGGTCGAAGGCCTCCGCGCCAGCCAATGCCGCTCCGTCCGCGAGCGTGAGCAGTCGTTTGCGCTCGATGTAGAGCGAGGTCGCGCCCGCGACGGCGATGATGACGAGCAGGGCGAGCACCATGAAGAAGATGACGAGCGGCAGCGTGGAACCGCGCTCGTCGTCGCGGAGCGCTCGAAGCCGATTCACCGGGCGGCTCCCCAGAAGCGCGACACCTGCTGCGTCGCCCGAGCCTGCACCGGAACGCTGACGACGTCGCGCATGGAGAGCACGTCGGGCACGAGCGGAAGCTCGACGCGCAGTCGGACGGTGACGGTCACGGAGTTGCGGCGGGTGAGGCAGCCGTTCTCATCGTCGTCGCAATCGATCGACACCGACGCGTCATCGCGGTCGACGCCGTGGTCGCCGAGCCCGACGAGAATCGCCCGCTCCAGTGCGTCACGAGCCGATGGCGCATCCGGGGACTGCACGTACACCCGCGCCGCCTGTCGCGCGGCCCCCTCGGCCGCCAGCGCGCCGGCCTGGATGGCGGCGAGCGCCAGCACGAGATAGACGAGCGGAACGAGCAGGATCAGGCCCACGGTCACGAACTCGAGGGAAGCCGACCCCGTGTCATCCGCCATCGAGCGTCTCGAGCGACGCATGCCCCACCACCTCCATCGCCCGATCGGGCCCGAACAGGCCGGCGAGCGGAAGCGGTGTGCGCACCCGCACTTCCGTACTGGCATGGCCGGCATAGTTCCCGTAGCGCGCCTCGATGTGGGCGGCGTAGTCGGGGCCCAAGGCGGTGGTGATGAGCTCGCGGGTGCGCTGGGCGCCCGCCGCCAATCCAGTGTCGGCGAGCGCCGCATAGCGGGCGCCCTCGGCCGCGGCATCCAGCACCGTGTTGCGGATGAGCAGGGCGAAACCGAGCTGCAGCACGGCCAGGGCGAGGGCGGTGAGAAGAGCCGAGACCATCACGAACTCGGCGACGGCCGACCCGGCCTCGTCGTCGAGTAGCTGCCGGAGGCGGCGCATCGCCTCAGAAGTTGGTGACGCGTTCGATGGCCTGCTGGAACACACCGGAGAGCGCGGGTCCGGCGAGCGCCCAGATCAGCACGACCAGTCCGGCCGTCATCAACGTGATGAGCACCCAGCCGGGCACGTCGCCGCGCTCCTGCCCTGCCCAGCCGTGCATTCGCACCCGAGCCCGATCCATCATCGCTCTCATGTCTGTTCCTCTCTCGTTGATCGGCTCTGCTCAGAACCCCGCCTGCAACACGAACAGCCCGGGGAAGATCGCGATCACCACGGTGATGGGCAAAATCAAGAACACCAGGGGAACGAGCATGGCGACCTCTTTGCGGCCGGCGGTCTCGAGCAGCCGATTCTTCGCGTCACTGCGCGCATCGCCGGCTTGGGCACGCAGCACGCCCGACAAAGGGGTGCCGCGTTCGAGCGCCGCCGTGATCTGATCGACGGCGCGGCTGAGCGCGGGCAGGCGAAGGGCGGAGGCGAGCTCATCCAGTGTCGTCGCAACCGGCACACCCGTACCGACGCGCGCCACGACCCCGCCGAACTCGGCGGCCAGTTCCCCTGAACCCGTGCGCGCCACCCGCCGCACGGCATCGAGGATGCTCTCCCCGGCCGAGAGGCTGAGGGTGAGGAACTCGAGAACGGTCGGCAGCTCCTCGGTGATGCGAGCGAGCCTGCGCTGCGCCGCGTTCCGGGCCACGAGGTCGCGCAGGGCGGCACCGAGGAGCGCGGCGATCACCGGAAGCGCCAGCTGGGCGACGGCGGGCAGTGTGCGAGCCGGTGCCGCGATGGCCACGACGGCGACCGCCGCCGCGAAGCCGACGAGCGCCCACACCACCTGCTCCGCACGGAACCTGTCGACGGAGAGCGACGAGCCTGCCTGGCGGAGACGAAGGGCCGCGGTCTCGGCGCCGCCGAAGAGCCAGGACAGCAGCGCGCGTCCTCCGGTCAGTACCGGCAGCGCAAGGGCGCCGATCACCGGCAAGGGGTCGGCGGTGCGGCGTCGCAGGTGGGCCCGAGCCTCTTCCGAGACGTCGACGAGGGCCGGAGCCACTCGATCCGCCAGGCGTGGCCGACCGAACCGCGGCACCGCGGCGAAGATCGACCAGAGACCCAGGCCGAGCAGGCATCCGAAGACCAGCGACCACGCCGAGGCCGCACTCACCGGAACCACCTCTGCTCCTCGGGCAGTCGGCCCACGCGGATCATCAAACGGTAGGCGAGGGCGGAGACGACGAGAGCGAGCAGGATGATGACTCCCCCGCTCGGTGAGTTATAGGCGGCGGCGCCCTCAGGTCGGGAGACGAGCAGGAGCAGTACGACCCAAGGCGCGACGACCCCGAGACGAGCGGCGCTCACGACCCAGGACTGACGGGCACGCAACTCGGCTCGTACGGCCGCGTCCTCCCGCAGGTAGGCGGCGAGTCCGCGCAGCACGTCCCCGAGGTCGCTTCCTCCCACCTCGCGCGCCATCCGCAAGGTCTCCACCAGCCGGTCTGCCACGGGATCGGCGAGCGCATCCTTGAGGTCATCGAGGCAATGGCCGAAGTCGCCCGTCGCCCGGTACTCCCGCTCGAAGTCGGTGAAGACGCTGCGCGTCGCCGCCGGGCCGGATCTTCCGAGGCTCGCGACGGCATCCGGCAATGCGAGCCCCGCGCGCACAGCCGCCACCAGATGGTCGACGACGTCGGGCCAGACCGTGCGATTGGCCGCACGTCGTCGACGAGCGCGCCAGGTGATGAGAAGGGAGGGCAGGGCGGCGCCGAGGACGAACACGACGGCAGCAAGGGCCATCACGTCGAACAGGGCGAGTGCCAACGCTGAGGTGAGCAGCCCGATGATGGCGCTTGCGGCGATGAATGCGGCCGGCGGCACCTGCCGCAGCCCGGCGAGGGCGAGCCGGGAGCGCAGCACCCCCGGGCGGCGGGATCGAGTGGCGGAACCGCGCTGCCCCGGCCACAACCACGGTGACGCGACCAGTAGTGCTCCCGCGCCGAGGCAGCACCCGAGCGCGATCACCGCGAGGCTCACGCGGCACCCCGGCTCAGCACGATCCGGGGATCCAGCCCGGCGGCGGAGAACTTCGCGAGCTTCGTCGGGTGCCCGCCCGCCGGCCGCAGCACGCCATCGCTGAGCTGGAAGATCGGGCTGGCTTCGATGACGGCGCCGCTCACGGTGCCACTCGGAGCCAGGATCTCGGTGACGCGACGAGCGCCCTGACGGTCGATCTCGCAGTGCACGACGATGTCGATGCACGAGGCGACGGTCGGCACCACGAAGGCGGCATCGATGTTGCGGCCGGCCAGCAGCGGCAGGGTGCACAGTTTCGAGAGGGCATCGCGCGCGCTGTTGGCGTGGATCGAGCACATGCCGGGAACGCCGCTGTTCAGGGCGATCAGCAGGTCGAGGCTCTCCGCCTCGCGCACCTCTCCGACCACGATGCGATCGGGGCGCATACGCAGCGCCTCCTTGATGAGGCGCCGCAGGGTGATCTCCCCGGTGCCCTCGATGCTCGGCTGGCGGCACTGCATGGCCACGACGTCACGGGCGGCGACGTCGAGTTCGAACGTCTCCTCCACGGTGACGATGCGCTCACTGCGGCGCGCTCCCGAGAGCAGCGCGCCGAGCAGCGTCGTCTTGCCCGCATGGGTGGGACCGGAGACGAGGATGTTCTGGTCGGCGAGAACGCACATCCGCAGGAACTCCGCCGCCTGCAGCGAGAGCGAGCCGAGATTGACGAGTTCGCCGAGGTCGCGCAGCCGTCGCGTGAACTTGCGGATGTTGACCGCCCAGTGCTTCTGGGTGATGTCGGGGATGACGACGTGCAGGCGGCTGCCATCGGGAAGCGAGGCGTCCACGAAGGGGCTCGAGAGGTCGACCCGCCGACCGGAGCTCTGCAGCATCCGCTCGACAAGGTCGCGCACGACGCGCTCGGTCAGCACGGTGGTGGTCAGTTCGGGCACTCCGGAGCGGGCGACGAAGACGCGGGAAGGACCGTTGATCCAGATCTCCTCGATGCCCGGGTCATCGAGGTAGGGCTGCAACGGACCGAAGCCCGTGAGGGCGGCGATGACCTCACGGGCGGCCTGCTCCTCATCGTGGATGAGGGGACCGGATGCGCCGAGCGCGTGCTCGACGTACGAACGCAACTCGGTGCGAACGTACCGCTCAGCGAGGGCGGCATCGCCGGCGAGGTCGACCCCGTCGCGACGCACGCGGGTGCGCACGTTCTCGGTGATCGTGCGAACCGCCTCGCTCATCCCGGCATCATGGCGCGGATGCGAGGGCACCCGCAGAAGTTATCCACACGCAGGACCGGGGGGCGTCGGCGGCCCTGACCTACACTGGTGAGGCACTTGCGGGAGTGGTGGAATTGGCAGACACGCAGGATTTAGGTTCCTGTGCTTCGGCGTGCGGGTTCAAGTCCCGCCTTCCGCACTGAAGAGGGGAGCCACCCACGGCGTTCGATCAGACGATCGCCACGTGGAGGGGCCTGCGGGCGCACCCTGCCCCGGCCCCTACGGGCACCGCTTGGACGGCTCCGACTTGTATGTGACGCCGGACTCTGGCATGGGAACCGACCACCACGGATGGCGGATCTGCGGCGGTACACCCACGAAGAACGTTCGACCACTAGCCTCAGCTCATGGCCTTCCCATTCCGCCAGCCCTGGTGGTACATCTCATCGCGCAACGCGATCAGCAGCATCATCACCTTCACCCTCATCGGCGCAGCCATGATCTTCAACATCAGCGACGCCGGACCTGGACCCACGGACGTTGGCTTGCTCGTTCTCTGTGTGCTCGGTCTAGGCGGTTCACTCGTGAGGTTGGCATTCAGCCGGAGACTTCGACGGGACGGGGATCAGCCAGCGTTGGACGGGTAGGCATCCGGACCTCCCCACCCCGGCCCCCCGGCGTCCTCGACTGGTGAGCCCACGATTCTCACTAGTAGGAACGCGACCCGAAGACAAGCAGGTCCGTCAGCCCAACGGTCAAAGCGGTCGCAGACGCGAGAACGATCAAGGCGGTCGCAGACGCGAGAAGGGCACCACCCAGAACGCGAAAGAGTTCTGCGGTCCCCGGACGCGGTTGCCAGCGGTGTCTGCCCAAGGCACTCCCGAGATCTTGACCCACCCCCTGCGATCTGGAGCGTTGACCGCCTTCCGCACTGAAGAACTCGGGTCAGGCGCAGTCCGCGTGGGATAGTGAGGCATGCCTTATCCGACCGACGATGACGCGCGCCGTCAGTGCCGCCCGGTGGGCTGACGGATGCTGCACGCCTCCGCGCTCGATTCGCAGCTGACCGACCTCATCGGCCAGGTGGGGGTCGTGCTCTTCTACCTCATCGTCTGGGCGCTCGTCTTCTCGGGAACGGCGCTGTTCGTGGGCGTCTTCATCCCCTTCATCACCGGCGACTCGCTGCTGTTCGCCTCCGGCATCCTCGCTGCCGTGCAGCCCGGCCTGAACATCTGGGTGCTCGCCCTGGGCACCGGGATCGCCGCCTTCGCGGGCGACCAGGTCGCGTTCCTGCTCGGCCGCCGCTACGGCCGTCCGTATCTCGACCGCCGCGGCGGCGCCCGCACGCAGAAGGCGATCGCTCGTACCGAGTGGTTCTACCGCACCTTCGGCTGGTGGTCCGTGGTCATCGCCCGCTTCGTGCCGTGGGGCCGCGTCTTCGTGCCCGTCATCGCGGGTGTGGGCCGTATGGCCTACCTGCGATTCGTCACCGCGAACCTCGTCGGCGCGCTCGCGTGGGGCGTGGGTATCACGGTCATCGGCTACTTCGCCGCATCCAATCCGCAGGTCAGGGTCGCCTCCTACGTGATCGCCGCCGTCGCCATCCTCGCCTCCGTCCTGGCCGGCATCCGCGCCTGGCGCATCGACCGTCGCGAACGCAGGGTCAGCCCTCAGGCTGCCGACGCCCCGTCACAGTAGACTGCGGGCCATGCACACCGCCCTCATCCCCTGGCTCGATCCCGAGGCCATCATCCACGGCGCCGGTCCGTGGGCGCTGCTGGTGATCTGCGCGATCATCTTCGCCGAGACCGGTCTGCTGATCGGCTTCCTGCTTCCGGGTGACACCCTGCTCGTCATCGCGGGCATCCTCACGTTCCAGGGATTCATCGGCGTCGACATCTGGTGGGTGTGCCTGGCGATCGGGTTCGCGGCCTTCCTCGGCGGCGAAGTCGGTTACCTCATCGGCCATCGCTTCGGCCCGCGCATCTTCGAGCGCAAGGAATCCGGTCTCTTCAGCGTGAAGAACGTGGAACGCACCAACGCGTTCTTCACGCGTTTCGGCGGGCTGGCCGTCATTCTCGCCCGCTTCGTGCCCATCGTGCGCACCTTCGCGCCGGTCGCGGCGGGTGTCGGCAGGATGAACTACCGGCGTTACTCCCTCTACAACCTCATCGGGGCCCTCATCTGGGGCGCCGGCGTGACGATGTTCGGCTGGCTGCTCGGGTTCATTCCCCCGGTGGCCGACTTCGTGAGCGAGTACATCGACATCATCCTCATCGGTGCGGTCGTCGTCACCCTCGTGCCCACCATCTGGCACTACATCCAGTCCTCGCGTGCTGCCAAGCGTTCCGCCGCCGCGTCAGCGGATGCGGCGACCACGGATGCGACGGAGGCCGAGCGCCTCGCCCTCGACCCCGAGGTGTTCCAACGCCGCCCCGAGCACAGCTGAGGCCTCCCGCTCACTGAGCGTGAGGTGCGCTGACCGCTCAGGCGTGGTGCGGGTGCTCGTGCGCCGCATGCTCCGCCGGCTCGAGCTGGAACGTGGAGTGCTCCACGTCGAAGTGCTGTGAGAGGCATTCGCTGAGCTCGTCGAGCAGGCATCCCGCCTGCTCCCCCGCGAGCGCCCTCGACTCCACCACGACATGGGCGCTGAACACGTGCGCTCCCGAGGTGATCGCCCACACGTGCACGTCGTGAACGTCGACGACGCCCTCGGTGCCCAGGATGTGGCGACGGATCTCGGCGACGCTCGTCTCGGGCGGCACCGACTGGCTGAGCACGCGCACCACATCGCGCAGCAGCACGACGGCACGCGGGATGATCATGGCCGCGATGAGCAGTGATGCGATCGCATCCGCGGGCAGGAACCCGGTGACGGCGATCACGAGCGCCGCGACGATGACGGCAAGCGATCCGACGAGGTCGCCGAACACCTCCAGCGCCGCTCCGCGCAGGTTCAGCGAGGTGCGATCGCCGCCACGCAACACGAGCATCGCGGCGATGTTGGCCGCCAGGCCCAACAGTCCCACGAGCAGCATCGTCGTGCTCTGCACGGCGACATCGCCCGAGGATGCGAGGCGGGGAATGGCCTCCAGGGTCACGCCGATGGCCACGCCGATGAGGATGAGCGCATTGATCAGTGCGCCGAAGACCTCGGCGCGACGATAGCCGTAGGTCTGCCGGTCGGTCGCCGGCCGGGCCGCGACGACCGCAGCCACGAGCGCCACGATGAGCCCGGTCAGGTCCGAGAGCATGTGACCGGCATCGGCCAGCAGCGCCAGCGATCCGCTCAGCAGGCCGCCGAGCACCTCGGCCACGAGCACGACGGCGACGATCCCGATGACGACGAGCAGTCGGGACCGGTCGGATGCGCCGTGCGCGTGATCGTGGGCCATGTCACTACAAGGGTAGGCGCGATTTCGCGCGCACGCCGCTGATGGGAATGAGTCCCGTTCTCAGGGCCAGCCGAGCCTCAGGCCAACCGTTGGAGCAGCGGGATGGCCGCGGCGAACGCACGCGCTCGGTGGCTGTGGGCGTTCTTCACCTCGGGAGCCAGTTCGGCCGCCGTGACCTCGAACCCGTCGGGTACGAAGAGCGGGTCGTAGCCGAATCCGCCCGAGCCGGCGGGCGCCTGAGTGAGGCGGCCGGGCCACTCCCCCGAGGCGACGGCCTCGAACGAGCGCCGGCTCTCGGCATCCGGTGCCACCACGGCGATCACGCAGCTGAAGTGCGCGCCACGATGAGCCGGCCGAACGTCGGCGAGCTGGGCGAGCAGCAGGCGGCGGTTGGCGTCGTCGACGTCGCCGTCGTTCACTCCCGACCAGCGGGCCGAGAAGATGCCGGGAGCACCGCCGAGGATGTCGACGCAGATGCCGGAGTCGTCGGCGAGTGCGGGCAGCCCCGTGTGCGCTGCCGCGGCGCGGGCCTTGATAAGGGCGTTCTGCTCGAAGGAGACGCCGTCTTCGACCGGGGCCGGGCCGTCATAGGGCAGCACCGTGAGCTGCGGCATCGCCGCACCCAGGATGCGCTGGAACTCCGCGACCTTGTGGGCGTTGTGCGTGGCGAGCACGACCTCGATGCTCATCGAGCGAGCTCGGCCGCCAGCGACTGGGCCTGGATCTCGCGCAGCGACGCACCCCCGGCGATGCCGAGGTCGAGCAGCTGGTCGAGCTCACGGCGGTCGAACGGTGCGCCCTCCGCGGTGCCCTGAACCTCGACGAAGAGCCCGCGCCCGGTGACGACGATGTTCATGTCGGTCTCGGCGCGCACGTCTTCGACGTAGGCGAGGTCGAGCATCGGCGTGCCGTCGATGATGCCGACGGAGACCGCCGACACGCTGTCGATGAGCGGCGTCGCCTTCTGGCCGATGAACTTGTGCTCACGACCCCATTCCAACGCGTCGGCGAGGGCGACGTACGCCCCGGTGATGGCGGCCGTGCGGGTGCCGCCGTCGGCCTGCAGCACGTCGCAGTCGATGACGATGGTGTTCTCCCCGAGCGCCTTCATGTCGACGATCGCCCGCAGGCTGCGCCCGATGAGCCGGCTGATCTCGTGGGTGCGGCCGCCGATGCGGCCCTTCACCGACTCGCGGTCCATGCGGGAGTTCGTCGAGCGCGGCAGCATGGCGTACTCGGCCGTCACCCAGCCCTTGCCCTTGCCGGTCATCCAGCGGGGAACGCCGTTGGTAAAGGATGCCGTGCACAGCACCTTGGTGCGCCCGAACGAGACGAGGGCGCTGCCCTCGGCCTGCTGGCTCCAGCCACGCTCGATGGTGACTTCGCGAAGCTGGTCTGGGGTGCGCCCGTCGGCGCGGGTGATCTCTGTCACGAGGTCGTCCTCACTGAATGGTGGCTGGTGCCGTGGTGGATGGTGCCGCTCATCGGATCACGTGCATGGTTCCGGTCTGCACGAGGTCGACGCTGTTGATCTCGGGACCCATCAGGCGATGGGCCAGGTCGAGGAAGGCCGCGGTGCTGTTGCCGGTGGCCTCGTAGTGATAGATCGGCGCACGACCGCTCGTGCGCTCCAGCCCCTGGCCGACGAGGGTGCGGTAGACGTCGCCGGCGGTCTCGGTGTCGCTCGAGACGAGCGTGACGGCATCGCCCATGACGTAGGAGATCGCGCCGCGCAGGAACGGGTAGTGCGTGCAGCCGAGCACGAGCGTGTCGACGCCGGCCTGTTTCAGGGGTGCGAGGTACTCCTCGGCGTAGGCGAGCACTTCTGCTCCGGTGGTCACCCCGGCCTCGACGAACTCGACGAAGCGGGGGCACGCAGCCGTGAACAGCGACAGGTCGGGGGCCGCCGCGAAGGCGTCTTCGTAGGCGCGGGAATTGATGGTTCCCACCGTGCCGATCACGCCGACACGGCGGTTGCGTGTCGAGGAGACCGCCCGTCGCACGGCCGGCTGGATGACCTCGATCACGGGAACGCTGTAGCGCTCGCGAGCATCGCGCAACATGGCCGCAGAGGCGGTGTTGCAGGCAATGACGAGCATCTTCACGCCCTGGTCGACGAGGTCGTCGAGAACGTCGAGCGCGTAGCCGCGCACGTCGGCGATCTTCTTCGGGCCGTACGGCGAGTGCTCGAGGTCCCCGATGTAGAGGATCGACTCGTTCGGCAGCTGGTCCTTCACCGCGCGGGCGACCGTGAGCCCGCCGACGCCGCTGTCGAAGATTCCAATCGGCGCATCCGTCACGTCGTGCAAGCTTAGTCGGCAGGTAGGGTGAAGCCGTGACCGCCAGCACCGCGTTCCTGACCGACCGCTACGAGCTCACCATGCTCGACGCCGCCCTGCGCAGCGGTACCGCCCACCGCGAGAGCATGTTCGAGGCTTTCGCCCGACGCCTGCCCACCGGCCGCCGCTACGGCGTCGTCGCGGGCACGGGCCGCCTCCTCGAGATGATCGAGCAGTTCCGGTTCGGGGATGCCGAGCTCGAGTGGCTGCGCGCAGCCAACGTGGTGAGCGGGCCGACGCTGGACTGGCTCGCGAACTACCGCTTCAGCGGCACCATCTGGGGATACCGCGAGGGCGAGGCGTACTTCCCCGGCTCACCGCTGCTCATCATCAACGCGAGCTTCGCCGAGGGAGTCATCCTCGAGACACTCATCCTCAGCGTGCTCAACTACGACTCCTCGGTCGCGAGCGCCGCCGCGCGCATGGTCTCCGTGGCGCTTGGCCGCCCCATCGCCGAGATGGGCTCCCGTCGCACGAGCGAGCGGGCCGCGATCGCCGCGGCACGCGCCGCCTACATCGCCGGCTTCACGGCCACGAGCAACCTCGAGGCCGGGCGCACGTGGGGAATCCCGACGATGGGCACCGCCGCCCACGCGTTCACGCTGCTGCACGACTCGGAGGAGGCGGCGTTCCGCGCCCAGGTGGCGGCCTTCGGCCCCGGGACGACGCTGCTCGTCGACACCTACGACATCGAGAAGGGCGTCGAGATGGCGGTGCGCGTGGCCGGTCCTCAACTGGGCGCCGTGCGCATCGACTCGGGCGACCTGCCGTCCATCGCCGGCGTGGTGCGCGAGCAGCTCGATCGGCTCGGAGCGGTGAACACCCGCATCACCGTGACGAGCGATCTCGACGAGTACGCCATCGGTTCGCTCTCCGGCTCCCCCGTCGACTCCTTCGGCGTGGGAACGTCGGTGGTGACCGGCTCCGGATCGCCGGCGGCGGGCATGGTCTACAAGCTCGTGGCGCGCCGCGACGACGCCGGCGAGTGGGTCTCGGTCGCCAAGTCGAGTCTCGACAAGGCGAGCGTCGGTGGCCGCAAGACCGCCGTGCGACGCATCGACTCCACCCGCACGGCGCGCGAGGAAGTCATCTATCTCGGCGACGGGCCCGAGGGCGAGCCGGAGGGCACCGGGGATGCCGCGCGCGAGCGTCCGCTGCAGGTCACGCTCATGCGCGACGGCGTGGCCGATCCGCGCTACCTCGGCCCGCAGGGCACCCTCGCCGCCCGCGAGCACCGGGCCGCCGTCATGCAGGAACTACCCATCGAGGCATTCCGGCTCGCGGCCGGCGAGGCGGCCATCCCGACCGTCTACCGCTGAGGCGACCGACCGCCGCTACTCCTCACGCAGGCGCTCGTAGATCTCCTTGCAGGTGGGGCAGACCGGGAACTTCTCGGGGTCGCGCCCCGGAGTCCACTTCTTACCGCACAGCGCCTTGACGGGCTTGCCCGTCAAGGCCGACTCGAGGATCTTCTCCTTCTTCACGTAGTGCGAGAAGCGCTCGTGATCTCCGGGCTCGACGTTCTCCTGGTTGAGCAGCTCCTCGAGCTCACGGTCGAGGGTGCTGGTGCCGCCTCCGGGCTGTCCCGGGTCGGCGATGCTCGCGTGGAAGGTGTCGCTCATCCGTTCATTCTAGGCCGGGCCCACTCCCTATCGCAGGGGGGTGGACTCAGGCCCGCACGGCCGACGCGAGGATCTCGGGCCCACGTCGCACGAACGTGACGCCTCCCCACCAGACGCCGAACACGAGGGCGATGACGCCGGTCGCGATGCCGTCGATGAAGGCGGCCAGATGCCAGTCGGGGTCGACGGTCATCGCCATCCAGGCGAAGAAGAGCGCCGGCACGGTCAGCACGATCGCGACGAAGAAGGTGAGCGACTGCACGGCCGCGGCTGCCGCCCCGGCCGACTGCGGCTGGGTGAACGGACTCTCGCCTGGCTTGGGCACCGGGTAGGGGAAGCGGGCCGAGGTGTAGCTTCCGCATCCGAGCCCCACGAGGAACAGGCTCGTGCACACCCCGATGAACGAGGGCAGGATGCTCCAGTCGCGATAGAGCAGCATGCTCACGATGGTGCCAACGGCGATGAGGGGAATGCCGAGCAACAGGGCCGGCACGAGGCGCCCGATGCGGTCGGCGACCCCGCTCACCCCCGAGGCCACGTGCAGCCAGACGGCGGTGGAGTCGTAGGCCACGTCGTTGTGCACGGTCCACCCGAGGAAGACGCACATGACGGGAACCGGTAGCAGCGCGAGCACGCCGCTCGGCACGTGTACGGCCGCGAGCGGAACGACGAGCAGCACGGGCAGCACGGGGATCATCACGAGCGACATCCAGTAGCGGGCGTCGCGCAGCCAGTAGGTGAGGGAACGCGCGGCGATCGCGCCGGTCGGGCCGGGAGGAACGCGATCGAACCAGCCGAGACCGGTGTACGCGTGCGCCTGGGCCTGCCGTCCCGGGGTGACCAGGGCGTGCGCCACGAGCCGCTGCCAGGCGAGCCACAGCAGGCCGAGGGTGAGGGCGGCGATCACGAGCTTCAGCAGGGCGGGGCCCACATTGCCGGCCGCGGCATCCGCGGGCACCGCCCAGAGCGCACCGAGGGGAGTCCAGGACAGCACGTCGCTCACACCGTGGAGCGTGCCCCGACCAGAACCCGCCCAGTCGACCTGCACCAGGAGCACTGCTATCGGCGAGATGAGCACGATGGCGATGATGCCGACGAACGCGCTCACCTCGCGCGCGCGTCGAGTGGCGAGGAAGATCGACGCCAATGACGTGCTCACCCGGGCGGCGAGTATGCACGTGGCCAGGGCGAGCACGGCGGCGACGAGCGCGAGGAGCGTCGAGAGCACGCCGCGCGACCAGGTGACCACGAAGCCCAGCAGCGCGACGCTCAGCACCAGGGCCGGAATGGAGACGAAGGCGGCGACGGCGAGGCCGAATGAGAGGTCGCGGTTCGAGACGCCGAAGAGGGCGAATCGGCGCGGGTCCATGCTGTCGTCCGAGCCGAAGAACAGTGGAACGATCACGAAACCGGCGAGCACGATCGCGCCGGCGAGCACGATCCCGTCGCGCAGCAGGCTGATGTCGGGGGCCAGCCGCAATCCGGCGAGCACGAGGAACGCGAGCACGGCGATGCCGAGGCCGTAGAGGATGCTGACGATGACCCCGACGACGTGCCACGGCCCTCGCCGGAACAGGTTGCCGAGTTGACGCAGCTTCAGTCCGAGAAGCTGTGCAACCATTCCATGCCCTCTGCAACCTTTCGCCCACCGGCGAGTTCGACGAATCGGTCCTCGAGGCGCACGCCCTGGCGCACCTCGTCGAGCGTGCCCGCCGCGAGCACGCGGCCCTGCACGATGATGGCGACGCTGTCGCACACCCGCTCGATCATGTCCATGCCGTGGCTGGAGAGCACGACGGTGCCTCCGGCGGCCACGTAGTTCTGCAGGATCTCGATGAGGTTGGCCGCCGAGACGGGATCGACCGCCTCGAACGGCTCGTCGAGCACGAGCAGTCGCGGCGAATGGATCATCGCGCATGCGAGGGCGATCTTCTTCGTCATACCCGCCGAGTAGTCGGCGACCAGCCGATTCACGGCCTCATCGAGTCCGAAGGCGCGCACGAGGTCGCCCGAGCGCCGCCGCACGGTGTCGGTGTCGAGCCCGCGGAGTACGCCGGAGTAATACAGCAGCTGAGCCCCGGTGAGGCGGTCGAACAGTCGCAGCCGATCGGGCAGCACTCCGGTGACGCGCTTGGCGTCCGTCGGTCGCTCCCAGACGTTGATGCCATGCACCGTGATGGCACCGGCATCCGGTCGAAGCAGCCCGGTCACCATCGAGAGCGTCGTGGTCTTGCCCGCACCGTTCGGGCCGACGATGCCGTAGAACGATCCGGTGCGCACGTCGAGATCGACGCCGGCCACGGCATGCGTGCTGCCGTAGCTCTTGCGCAGCCCCTGGATCGCGAGCACCACCGGTGCGGTCTCGGGCGGCGCCAGCCGGGCCGTCGTCAAGGGCCGGTCAGAAAGCGCCGCTGGGGGCACGATCACTGCCTCCGCGAGCAACTGGTCGAAGTCGGTGTCGGCGGGAAGGGCGGGAAGGATGCCGTCGGACTGGTCGTCGGCGACGCCGAGGTCCGCGAACACGTCGAAAGTGTCGCCCTCCCCGGCCTCGAGCGACGTGGCCTCGACCGGCTTCTCATCGATGGCCACGCTGTCGTCCGCCGCGAGCTCGACTGCTGTGTCGTTGCGGGATTCGACCTCCCCCTCGGCGGGGGTCGCCGTGAGGGCCGACGGCTCTTCGGTCTTCGGCCGCGCCGTGGCCGCGTCACGAACAGGCTTCTCTTGACCCGCGGCCCGCTCCGGGGAGTCGGAGGAATCCTCGACGGCCGTCGTGACCGCCACGGCGGTACCGCGCTTCGGCGCTCGCACCGGGCGCTGGGTCTTGGCGGTCGTCGCTCGCGCAGTGGGCGCCTTGACCGGTCGCGGGGCGCGCGTCGAAGTGGTCGCCGACGCGTCGGCGACACCCGTCTCAGCAGGCTCGGTGGCGTCGGCAGCATCCGTGTCGGCGGCGCCTGGAGTCGCGACGCGGGAGCTGGCGGGGCGTCTCACGGGCTTCTTCGCGCCGGTCGTCGTACGAGGCGACGCGGTTCCGGTCGACTTCGCGCTCTCTCGTGTGGCGCGCGCCTTGGCGCTCTCGCGCTCACGAACGGCGTTCGTCGCGGCGGCGGGGCGGGCCTTTGACGGCTGCACCGCATCATCCTCGGACACCGGTGACGCGTCGCGCCCCGCGGACGCATCGACGGCATCCCCTTGCTTGGGCGAGCGGACCGTTCCGCGAGAACGTACCGGTCGTACCGGGCGTACCGGCGTGGGCGCGCTCGCCTCGACCTCGGCGTCGATGTCGGCGTCGATGGGGTCGGGGAACTGCTGGACGGAGCTCACTGGGCCAACCTATCAACACACGGCGACGAGCCCAACGAGCGGCGTCTCTTTGCGTCGGGCACCTGGCTATTGGCCGTCCGATCGGCGCAAAGTCGCCCGGGAACCCTGAGAAAGCGCCCAACGAAGCATTACAATCCAGACACGGCGGCCGCAAGGGGTGTCCCCCGATTCGCGGTACACGGTACTCTGGGAAACGGCATAACGGGGTGTCTGTGTTGAATTCAGGGTGAACCGTAGACGAATTTCCGATGTTGGGGGCTTTTCGACGGCGTCATCCGGGTGCTTGAGGAGATTATCGTGACCACGCAGGTCGTCATTCTTGCCGCCGGCATGGGCAGCCGCCTCGGACGTTCGCTTCCGAAGCCGCTCACCGAGCTGAGCGACGGACGCACCATCATGCAGCAGCAGTTCGAAAACATCGACCACGCCTTCGGGCGCAATGCCAAGGTGACGATCGTCGTCGGCTACAAGCTCGAGCACATCATCGAGGCCTTCCCCGAGGCTTCGTTCGTCTACAACGAGCAGTACGACCAGACGAACACCTCCAAGAGCCTCCTCCGCGCACTCCAGGCTTCGCAGCAGGGCGGGGTGCTCTGGATGAACGGCGACGTCGTCTTCGACCCGGCCATCCTCGACCGCGCCGCCGCCATGATCGCGCGTGACCAGTCCTTCGTGACGGTGAACCGCGCCAAGGTCTCCGACGAAGAGGTCAAGTACACGACGAGCGCAGAGGGCTACATCAAGGAGCTCTCCAAGACGGTCAAGAACGGCCTGGGCGAGGCCGTCGGCATCAATTACATCTCGAGCCACGACAAGTCCACGCTCATCCGCTACCTCACCCGGGTGAACGACCAGGACTACTTCGAGCGCGGCATCGAACTCGCGATCGAGAAGGACCGCATCCTCGTCGAGCCGGTCGACATCTCCGACCTCTACGCCGTCGAGATCGACTTCGCCGAAGACCTCGAGCGCGCGAACCACTTCGTCTGATCGACGCTCCCCCGCGCCGCTGAACCGCGCCGCGTCTGTGCTCGCCTACGATGGACCGGTGAGTTCCTATGCCGTGGCGCGTCGGCAGCAATCGCCCGCACAGCGCTACCGGCATTCGCTCTGGCTGCTGACTCGTCGCGACCTTCGGGTGCGCTATTCCACGTCGGCCCTCGGGTACCTCTGGTCGATCCTGGACCCGCTGCTCATGTCGGCGATCTTCTGGTTCGTCTTCACCCAGGTGTTCCATCGCGGGAGCGGACTCGAGCCCTACATCGTGCTGCTGCTGAGCGCGCTGCTGCCCTGGACGTGGTTCAACGGCGCGGTCTCCGACTGCACGCGGGCGTTCCTGCGCGAGGCGAAGCTCATCCGCTCGACGATGATCCCGCGCTCCATCTGGGTCAACCGCCTCGTGCTCTCCAAGGGCATCGAATTCCTCGCCGCCCTGCCGGTGCTCGCCCTCTTCGCCATCTTCTCGGGCGCTAAGGTGAACATCGAGCTGGCCCTGTTCCCGCTCGCGGTGGTGCTTCAGGCGGTGCTCACCATCGGCATCGGCCTCATCGTCGCACCTCTGGTGGTGTTCTTCCGCGACCTGGAGCGGGCGATCAAGCTCATCCTGCGACTGCTGTTCTACGCATCGCCCATCGTCTACGGCCTCGGCGACCTCCCCGACGGATTCCGTTTCTGGGCGGCGTTCAATCCCCTCTCGGGCATCTTCAGCCTCTACCGCGCGGGGTTCTTCCCCTCTGAACTGAACTGGTTCGACGTCGGCGTCTCCGCCGTCATGTCGCTCGGCTTCCTCGCGCTCGGCATCTTCGTCTTCGGTCGGCTGGTGCGTTCCGTTCTGAAGGAGATCTGATGACGGCCCCCGCCATCGAGGTGAAGGATGTCGGCATCCGGTTCCGGCGCAATCGGAGAGGCCGTCGCACGTTCAAGGACCTCTTCGCCGGCCGCGAGCGGCGCTCGCGTCCGAACGAGTTCTGGGCCCTGCGCGGAGTGACCATCACCGTGAAGCAGGGCGAGGCGATCGGCGTCGTCGGCCGCAACGGGCAGGGCAAGTCCACACTGCTGAAGCTCGTCGCCGGAGTCATGATCCCCGACGAGGGAACGGTGAGCGTGCACGCCGGCGTCGCACCCCTCATCGAGATCACGGGCGGCTTCGTCGACGACCTCACCGTGCGCGACAACATCTACCTCACCGCAGGCCTGCACGGAATGACGCGGGCGATGATCGATGAGCGCTTCGACGACATGATCGGCTTCGCCGAGATCGGCGACTTTCTCGACACCCCCTACAAGCACCTCTCGAGCGGCATGAAGGTGCGCATCGCGTTCTCGGTCGTCTCGAGCCTCGAAGAACCGATCCTGCTGGTCGACGAGGTTCTCGCCGTCGGCGACAAGGCGTTCCGCGAGAAGTGCTATCGCCGCATCGAGGAGATGCTCGACGCTGGTCGCACCCTGTTCTTCGTCTCCCACAATGAACGCGACCTGCGGCGTTTCTGCTCACGCGGACTCTACCTCGACAAGGGCAAGCTCGTGCTCGACGGCCCCATCGACGCCGTGCTCGATCGCTACAACGAGGAACACGGCGTCGGCTGAGACCACCCGAAGCTCCCTACGCGCTCGCGCTCCGGGGGCCCGGCACGGCATCCGCTGAGGTCGGCGGGAGAAGTGCCGTCGCCCACGCGAAGCCGTCGGGGTCGGTGAACGGGCCGGCATCGCCGGTGACCTGGATGCGGTGCGAGCCGGTGCCCTCGACGGCGACGCCGGCGTCTTTGGCCAGGGCCTTGCGCCGGTAGAGCCCGAGGGTGATCGGGCTTCCCGGCATGGCGAAGTCGACGTAGCCGCCGAAGCTCTTTCCGACGGTGAATCCGTGCTCGACGTAGAAGCGCTTGCTGAGGGCCACGTCGTCGACGCCGAGCAGGAGCACGATGGAGTCCACGTGTCGTCGTGCGGGACCGGCGTCTCTCTTGGCCGACGTCGCGATCTTCCAGATGGCGCCGTCGGGCGCCTGCACGACGCCGCCGTAGCCCCAGAGCGACTTGGCGATCGGTTTCAGCTCCGTCGCGCCTGCGGCGATCGCACTCTCGGTGAATGCGCTCACGTCGGCGGGCTGAGAGGCGATGAGCGAGAGGGTGTATCCGCGGAACCCGCTCGAGGCGGGCTGTGCGGCGCAGAGGCGCACCCGCGATCCCAATCCGAAGGCGGCCGAGTAGAACTGCTCTGCGACGGCCGTGTCGGCGACGTCGAGGGTGATGTGGTCGATGGATGTCATACCGTCACGGTAGGTCGGGCCTGCCGGGAGGCGCTTCTTCGATCCTGCTCGATCCCGTTGCGTGCCACCGACGCGTGCGGCCGGTGCGTGCCGCCGCTATCCGCCGCCGAAATCGAGCCTGTCAAGCCCACCGTCGGCTCCGATGGCCCCACCTAGGATCGGAGCATGGCCCGTAAGACCATGGATGACCGCGTGTACGAACCGCCGACCGAGACCCCGGGTCCCGAGCTGCCCGGCGGCGTCGTGCGCACCATCGACTTCGGCCTCGGGGTGCAGCGTCCGGCGGTGCTCGCGCACCTGCGCAGCATCCGTCGACACCATCCCACCGCGACTCCGGCCGAACTCGTGCGCATCCTCGAGCGGCGCTACCTCGCCGCCGTGACCACCGGGGGCGCCGCCGTCGGTGCGACGGCCGTGATTCCCGGCGTGGGGACCGGGATCACCCTCGCGCTCTCGGCGGCCGAGACCGCGGGCTTTCTCGAGGCAACGGCGTTGTTCGCGCAGTCGGTCGCCGAGGTGCACGGCATCGCCGTCGCCGATCCGGAACGGGCGCGCGCCCTCATCATGACGATGATGCTCGGACGAGAAGGCACCGACCTCGTGCGCCAGCTCGCCGGCCAGGCCACAAGTGGCCGGCCGGGCCGCGCGGCGTACTGGGGCGAACTCGTCACAAACAGCATCCCGCGAGCGGTGGTCGGTCCGCTCGTGGACCGGCTGAAGTCGATGTTCATCCGGCGCTTCACCGTGGGCGCGGGTGCGAGCGTGATCTCCAAGGCCCTCCCCTTCGGCGTCGGCGCCGTCGTCGGTGGCGTCGGCAACCAGATCTTCGGACGGCGCGTCGTCGCGGCCGCTCGATTGGCCTTTGGAGCGGCGCCGCTCGTGCTGTCGGTCGAGCTCGAGCCGGCCGGTGAGGTGATCGTCGTGAAGCGGCCCGGCCACCTCGGGCGGGCGGTGCTGCGGCCCATCCGCCGCGGAGCGAGCGCCGTGGGCGGCACGGTTCGCAAGGCCCTGCCCGGCGGCCGTTCCTCGTCGACGGATGCCGCGCCCCCCGCCGACGAGGAGTTCCCGCTCCCCTGACGCCCGCGCCGTTGCGCCACTTCGGCGGCCCTTGCGCCAGTACAACTGGCGCAACGGCCCTGAACGTGGCGCAACGGCGGACGGAGCAGGCGGGGTGCGGCTCGCGGGCAGCCGCGGCGGCGCCGCGTCAGTCGGGCTCGATGCCCTCGTCGACCGATTCGCGGTCCCGCTCGTCGACCGAGCCGTCGTCCGCGTGCAGCGCGGCGTTCCGCTCCCACTCCGAGAGCAGGTGCTCGATCGCGCCGTGGAAGCGGGCCGTGGCGGCTCCGGGCGTCGTGTCGCCGAAGTAACGCTCCACCCAGACCTGCAGACGGGCCTGCGCCTCGTCGCCATGGGCCAGGTCATCGACGATCCGCACGATGTTCGGCGCATCCTCAGCACTCAGCCACTCGCAGTCCGAGAGGTAGCCGCCGTTGTCGATCTCGGCGGCGGGTTCCACCGGCCGGGTGATGAGAAGGGGCTTGCCGGTGGCCAGCCGGTCATAGACCATGGCCGAGATGTCGACGATGGCCACATCGGCGGCCGCCAACTGCCAGCCCAGGTCGGGCCCCGTGTCGTACACGTGCTGCGCCGTGGCATCCGCCGCGTTCGCCTGCTCGATCATGCGGACGATCGCGCGGTCGGCCGCACGGTAGGCGTCGTCGACCACACCGGAACGCGGATGCGGACGGTAGATCACGCGATGCTGCGGGCTCGCCAGCAGCGATCGCACGAGTGCCACGCCGTGGGTCGCGATGGAACCGTAGGCGGCTGCGGCGCGATCCCCCTCCCACGTCGGCGCGTAGAGCACGACCTCACGATCGTCGGGCACGTAAGGAGTGGCGCCGGAGTAGTGGTCGGCCTGCGGGCGGCCGATGGAGAGGGCGCGCTTGTCGAAGTCGTAATCCCACAGCACCCGCTCCAGCCGCGCCCGCGCGGCGTCACCGGCGATGAGCGCGTAGTCGTAGGCCTTGTACTGGTTGGTGGTCATGTACATCTTGTCGCTCTCACCATGGTTGATGAAAACGTGCCAGCGACGCCCGTATCGCATCATCTGGAAGTTCTTCGCGTTCTGGTTCACGTACAGGATCACCCGCAACTCCTGCTCGGCGATCACCTGCTCCAGGTCGTTCACCTTGCGCACGTAGGCCACGGGAACCGGGCACTCGTCGAGCAGGGCGGATGCCGCCCCCGAGGTGCGCGAGAGCACGAGCACGGGCCAACGCTTGGCCAGTTCGGCGAGCGGCTCGTACCACTGGCGCATCTGGTACAGGTTGACGGGGCCGTCGGCGAAGTACACGCCGATGACGAATCGGCCGCGCTTCAGCGGCGGGGCAACATCCAGCTTCTGCGCGAGCTGCTTCTGCGCCCGTCGGTTGACCAGTACCCGCTTCGCGAAGCGGTACCCCTGCCGAACGTCGTTCACTGCACCCACCCGATCAACCCTACTGAAGGGTGCGGAGCTCAGATCACGGGAGGGCGCCCCGCACGCGACATACGCCAGATCGTTACCCAGCGCATGCGGCGACGGCCCCCGGGATCGACCCGCCAACCCTCGCGCCACCCCGCCCACCAGGCCCGTGCCCCTGAAGGCCGGCGGGCGAAGCGCAGCATCTGCACGAGCGTCCACGAGCCCACGTAGAACGGAATGAGGGGCGCGGGCAGGTTGCGCCGTGCCAGCCACACGCGGTTGCGCGCGTTGAGGCGCCAGTACTGCGAGTGCCGGGTAGGAGCGATGACCGGATGATTCGCCACGAGATCGCCCGCATACCAGGCACGCAGGCCCTGATCCCACACCCGCCACGCCAGTTCGATGCCCTCGTGGGCATAGAAGAAGGGCTCGCCCCATCCGCCGGTGGCATCGAAGACCGCTCGGGGAAGAAGCACTGCACCCTCCCACACCGAGAAGACAGGACTCGAGTGATCGGCCGACCCCTTACGGATGCGCGGGATCCAGCGCCGCGGCGAGACCACCCCCGCCGGGTCCTCCACCCGTGGTTGCAGCAGGCCGATGGAGGCATCGGCGCGCAGGCGGGCAACGGCATCCAAGAGGAAGCTGGTCGATGGCAGCGACGCGTCGTCGTCGAGGAAGAACAGGTACTCCCCCGTCACTCGCGGCACGCCGCGATTGCGGCCTGCGGGAATGCCGACGTTCTCGGGAAGCGCCAGCGCGCCGACACCCTCCGGAAGATCTCGCGGCTCCCACCCGTTCCCGACGACGACGATGTCGAGGCTCACCCCCGTCTGATTCAGAAGGGAGCGGATGCCGGCGGCCAGGTCATCGGGGCGTCGGCCCTGGGTGAGCACGACGACGCCGATGCCGACCTCAGGAACGGACACGCTTCGACGCGAGGATGGCCACGAAATGGCCGACGAGGGAGAGCAGCGCGAGGGGAACCAGGACGGCGACGACGACGCGGTCTACGTTCGGCTCGCCGACGAAGAGACCGACGAGTGCCGCCGCAAAGGCGATCATGGTCAGCTCCACCGAGTGGTAGAGCCGGTGGAAGGGCACGAAGCGCGCAACCCGTCGCAACGCGGCGATCGCACTCTGCGTGGGCGCGGATTCGCCGTGGGTGTCGGCGAGCTTGCTCAGTCCGGCGTTGGCTCGCGCCACGTGCACCATGTCGTTGAGCGCCTTGTTGAGCACGATGATCAATGCGAGAAGGGCCCCGAGCGTCGTCCAGAGGTAATCGTCGGGTGCATCGAAGGGCCACGCCGCAGCACGGATGCCGAGGGCCAGAGGAATCAGCGCCTCGGTCGTGTAGTGACCCACCTTGTCGAGGAAGACCCCGGCGGGAGAGGACGTTCCGCGCCAGCGCGCGACCTCGCCGTCGCAGCAGTCCACGAGCATCTGGAGTTGACCGAGCACAAGGGCGAGCAGGGCTCCCCAGATACCCGGGATCAGCAGGGCCGCGGCGGTCGACCAGCCCACGAGGATCATGAGCCCCGTCACGCCGTTGGCCGAGATGGGCGTCTTCAACAGGTACCAGGTGAGGTACGGCGAGAACCGCCGCAGGTACAGCGAGGCCGTCCAGTGCTCGGCGTTGCGGCGACCGCGCACCTCGGGCGGCTGGGCGACGGCGCGCAGTTCGGCGATCGACGTCGGCCGCGCGGCGTGGGCTTCGGCCACTGTCATCTCCCGGTGTGTGCTGCGATGTTGTTCGTCAGGGCGAGATACCCGGCGATGAAGCCGGTGCCCCAGCAGACGTGAATGCAGGGCAAGACTAAGAGAAACCAGGCACTCACGCGAATTCCGTCGCCCCGTGTCGCCACCGGCGTGGCGAGCACCACGAACAGCGCGTAGACGGCCGGCGCCGCGAAGCCGACGAGCAGCCACGGCGCCGCCCCGAGCATGGCCTGGATGATGCCGCCGATGCCCAGCAGCACCCCGATGCTGACGCCGAGCACCATGAGCGGGGGTGCGAAGTAGCGCAGGCCGTTGTTCGCCGGGAAGCGCCGCGCCAGTTCCCCACGCCAGAGTCCCGTCGAGAACATCTGGCGTGCGAGCCGGCTGAGGCTCGGACGGGGACGGTAGACGACCTGCAATGCGGGCGTGAACCACACGGTCTCCCCTGCGGACCGGAGGCGCCGGTTGAGTTCCCAGTCCTGCCCGCGCTTGATGCGCTCGTCGAAGAGGCCGACGGCCTCGATGGCCTCACGTCGGAAGCATCCGAGGTACACCGTCTCGGCCGGACCCTCGGTGCCCCCGACATGGAACGACGAGCCGCCGAGTCCGACGCGGGTGGTGTAGGCCCGAGCGACGGCTCGCTGGAACGGGCTGTGCCCCTGGGCGTCCATGACGCCGCCCACATTCGCCGCACCGGTGCGGAGAAGGGTCTCCACCGCGATGCGGGCGTACTCCACCGGCAAGCTCGAGTGGGCATCGACCCTGATGACGATCGGATAGCTCGACGCACGGATGGCGGCGTTCAGCCCGGCCGGCGTGGAGCCGATCTCGTTCTCGATCACGTGGATGCGCGGATCGCGCTTCGACATGTCGGCGAGCAGCTCGGTCGTTCCGTCGATGGATGGCCCCAGGGCGACGGTGACCTCGAACGGGCCGGCGTAGTCCTGCTGGAGGAGGCTGTTGACGGCCGCACGTACATGCGTCACTTCGTTGAGCACGGGCATCACGTACGACACCCCGGGAAGCGACGGTGCTTCTGCGCTCGTGGCGTTCTCGCTCATTGGCTCCAGTCGTTGCAGGTCCGGTCGAGCCTATCGCACCGCCCTGAAGCGACGCCCGCATGCGGCAGGCGCCCGCGGTGTTCCGCGAGCGCCTGCACGAGTGGAAGGAGGAGGAGGACTACGAGGTCAGCTCACCGAGCGTCACGGTGGTGGTGGCGCTCTTTCCGTCCCGGGTGTACGTGACATCGGCCTTGGCACCGGCGGGCAGGTAGCGCACCTGTGCGGTCAGGTCGTTGGCATCGCTGATCGGCACGCCGTTGAACTCGGTGATGATGTCACCGGCCTTCAGGCCTCCCTTGTCGGCGGCGCCACCGGAGGTGACATCCTTGATCTGCGCACCGACGATGCCGTCCTTGGTGCTGTCGGCCGGCTGCACGGATGCGCCGAGCAAGCCGTGGCTGGCCTTGCCGCTCTCGATGATCTCATCGGCAACGCGCTTGGCGAGGTTCGCCGGAATGGCGAAGCCGACACCGATGCTGCCCGACTGGCCGCCGCTGCTCGCCGCGTCGCTCGCGCTGGCGATCGCCACGTTGATGCCGATCAGCTGGCCCTTCGAGTTGAGCAGCGCCCCACCGGAGTTGCCCGGGTTGATGGCTGCGTCGGTCTGGATGACCGGCAGTGAGATCGACGAGGACGTCTGCGTGGGCGTCTGGCCCGGCAGGTCGAAGTTCCAGAAGTCGAACGGGCTGCCATCGCCCTGGTCGTCGGGTGCCTGCTGCTGGTCCTGGCCGTTGTCAGGGGCGGCCGAAGACGCCACCTGGATCGAACGGTTCAGCGCGCTCACGATGCCGTTGGTCACGGTGCCCGCGAGACCGAGCGGCGCGCCGATCGCGATGGCCGAGTCGCCGACGTTGAGCTTGCTCGAGTCCGCGAAGTCGAGCGGCGTGAGGTCGGAGGCATCCGTCAGCTTGATCACGGCGAGGTCGGCGACGGGATCGGTTCCCACGACCTTGGCCGCGTACAGCTTGCCGTCGGAGGTCTGCACCTGCATGGTGGTCTGGCTGGCGTTGCCATCGAGCGTCACGACGTGGGTGTTGGTCAGCACGTAGCCGTCCTTGGAGAGGATGACGCCCGAACCGGTTCCGCTGCCGCTGTCGGAGGTGACCGAGATGGTGACGACGCTCGGCGAGGCCTTGGCCGCGACGGCCGTGATCTCATTGACGGAGTCGCTGTTGTTGACGACGACGTTCTGCGGAGTGGTCGAGCTCGCCGTCGAGGTGGAGTCGTTCTGGTTGTCGACGAGCGCGGTGACACCGGCGCCAGAGACGCCACCGATCAGGGCGCCGGCGATGAGTGCAGCGACGATGGGAAGGGTTGCGCGACGTGCGCCCGACTTCTTCTCGTCGGTCGCGGTGCCGGTGGTCGCGTAGGGCTGTGCACCATACGGCTGGGTCGGCTGCGTGTGGTGCGGCTGCTGGCCGTACTGGGGCTGCCCGTACTGCGGCTGGCCGTACTGGGCCTGCTGCGCATACGGATGCGGCGCCGAGTCGGGCGCGTACACGGTCGCGTTCGGGGTGGCAGGCTGGCCGAACGCGCCGGTCTGCTGGCCGGGGGCCGGCGTGTGCTGCGGGGGCAGCGGGGTGGTGGGCTGGGTGGCCGCGGCCGACGGAGCCTCCGCCGGGGTTGGCGCGGCAGTCGCAGCAGGAGCGGCGTCGGTGGACGAGTAGGCGGGTGCCGCATCCGTCGTGGCCGACTCGGCGACCGGCTGTACCGGGGTCGTGGAGGCGGTGTTCGACTCCGCGTTCTTCGACTCTGCGGTGGTCTCGTTCTCAGTCACGGGCTTCGCGGGTTCCTGGCCGTCCGGAGTGGGGGTGGTGCTCTCGGTCATGGTTGCTCCTTCCAAAGCGATACCAGCTTCATCGCCCTACCTGTGCATTCAATTCGTGCAGACTGGGAGCAGGCTAGCGCGCACTTATGAGTTCCCTAAGCCGCTTGACGAGGCAGGAATCAGCAGCCGGGCCCGCTCGGATTCTGCGTGCAGGAATGCGCGACGAGCACGGTCTCGGCTTCACCGGCGAGTATCGACAGCGGTGCAGCCGACACTGCGAGCGTACCCGCGATCGAACGCCATGGCTGCCCGGCGAAGCTGTATTCTGCGCTGTAGTCGACGCTGAGTACGGCCGTGTACCGTCCGCTGCTCCGGTAGACGTGGCTCGTCGGAGTGGCGTCGAACTCGGCCAGGCGAAGCCCAGTCCAACTGCCGCCGCCCGACGCGAAGGCGGCGCTCGTTCCGTCGCCGTAGGTCCAGCGGTAACGAACAGGCGTGAACCGAACGGCGGCCAGGAATCCCAGCAGCGTGCCATTGACGACGTCGACGGATGCCTGCCCGTAGAAGTTCGTGGGCAAGCCCACCACGGCCCAGCCGACCGGATCCATGCCCTGGGTCGGCGGAGTCGGCCGGAATGAAGCGATGTCGCTCAGGGTGACGACGGTGGGGAGCGGAGTCGCCGGATTGCACACCACGGGCCCTGAGCATCCGAGCGCTCCGGCGTCGCCTTGGCCGCCTTCCACAGCGCGGCGAGAGACCGGCACGCCGTTCTCGTTGATGACCGTGGTGAGTGGCGGCGGTGCGTCACTCTGCTCGCCATCGTCGGAGCCACCGGTTGACTCGCCGCCCCCTGATCCCCCGCCACCGGACGCGCCGGTGCCGGCGGACACATCGACATGATCCCCATCGATTGAGCCGGTCGAGTCGGGAACATCGCAACCGCCGGCCAACTGGTCGAGGCGGGCACAAGTATCCGCGACGGCAGCGCCAACTGGCAGCCCGACGAGAAGGAGGGTTGCGACCACTATCGCTATGGCACGACGTTTCATCAGCAGAAGTTGCCCGACGTCCATAGTTCCCGCTCGGAAACACGGATTTTGCCGCCGTTGGAGGTTGCTCCGACGACAAACGGTGTTATCGGGTTCCGATCGGGCTTCACCATTGAATGTCCTTCGGCATCGATGAGATTGGTCCCCGAGACGTCATCACAAACGTAAATGCGGATCGTCACGGCACGCGCGTCCCTATAATCCGCAGACTCGAGCTTGTACGTCCTGAACGTTGATGTCCCGGTCGTGTGAGCTCCCAGAGATTGAAGCTGTGCTGCAGTGCTCAACGCGTCCGCTAGCACCTGGCCCGTGGCCACATCTTTGTAGCGATCAGAATTCCGTCCGCCATCTCGAGAAACGCCATCATCCACCGCCAAGTACGCCGCATACGCCTTCTCCGCCGCGGCGAGCGCCTCCTCGTCGGAGGCGAACACAGGGGTCGCCGTCGGCGTCGGCGTGGGGCGGGGTTCGGCTGCCGGTTCACATCCGGTAAGCACGAGTGCCGAGAGCACGGCCGCCATCGATAAGGCGAGGCGGAACCGTGCGGCGCGCATTCCGTAACGCTAGAACATCTGCCCTCCGGGCGCAGGAGATATCCACAGCCACCGGGCGATTCGCATAGCCTGAGACCAGGCGGGCGGGCCGCACCGGGGCCCGCATCCGACGCCCACCGAGAACAGCACCACCCCAGCACCGACGGGAGCGACATGGCGGCAGCACCGTGGCAGCGCGCGGCAACCGGGGCGGGTCTGCTCGCGCCCGACGGAACGATCGCCGCAACGATCTTCGCGGAGATGAGCGCCCTCGCCACCCGCACCGGCGCCATCAACCTCGGTCAGGGATTCCCCGACGAGGACGGCCCCCGCGAGGTGCTCGAGGCCGCTCGGGAGGCCATCGCCGACGGCGTCAATCAGTACCCGCCGGGCATGGGCTTCGCGGTACTGCGGGAGGCGATCGCTGCGCACCAGGAACGGTTCTACGGCATCCGACTCGACCCCGACCGCGAGGTGCTCGTCACGGCCGGCGCGACGGAGGCACTGGCCGCGACCCTGCTCGCCCTCGTCGACGAGGGAGACGAGGTGCTCACCTTCGAGCCGTTCTACGACGCGTACGGCGCGCTCATCGCCCTCGCCGGCGGCACCCATCGCACCGTGCCGTTGCGCGCCCCCGACTTCCAGCCTGATCTCGACGAGCTCAGCGCGGCGGTAAGCGACCGCACCCGCGTCATCCTGCTCAACACGCCCCACAATCCGACCGGGTCGGTGTTCCCACGCCCCGTACTGCAGCTCATCGTCGAGCTGGCGCACCGCCACGACGCTCTCATCGTGACCGACGAGGTGTACGAGCACCTTCTCTTCGATTCCCCGCACGTGCCGATCGCGACCCTGCCCGGAGCCCGCGAACGCACCATCACCATTTCGTCGGGCGGAAAGACCTTCAGCACAACGGGGTGGAAGGTGGGCTGGCTCACCGCTCCCCCGCAGCTCGTCACCGCCGTGCTCGCCGTCAAGCAGTTCCTCACCTACGTCAACGGCGCCCCGTTCCAGCCTGCCATCGCCCTGGGGCTCGGCCTGCCCGACGCGTTCTTCACGAACATCGCGGCCGTGCTCCGTGAGAAGCGGGACCTCCTCGCCAGTGGCCTGCGCGAAGCCGGCTTCGGGGTGTCGTTGCCTGCCGCGGGCTACTTCATCGTGGCGGATGCCGCCGGGCTCGGCGCGCGCGATGGCGTCGACTTCTGCCGGGAACTACCCGGAAAAGCCGGCGTGGTCGCCGTTCCCATCAGCGCCTTCGTCCATGCCGACCGGCGGTCTGCCTACGGAAGTCTCATCCGGTTCGCGTACTGCAAGCGGATCGACGTTCTGCAGCGGGCAGCCGCACAGCTCGCCGCGCTGCGAACCTGAGGGCCAACACCCCCCGCGACGCCGAGCCCCTTCAGCGGGGCGTCACTGCATAGCGCCGCAGGGCCAGCGAGGGGTTGGTGCGCCGCACCGCGGTGATGCGCTCGGCGGAGATCCAGCCGATCGCCACGTCCGTCGTCTCGCCGATGGTGGCCAGCTCAACGCCCATCGGATCGATAACGAAGCTGTTGCCCACCCCGATCGGTGGCGCGTGATCGGCCGCGGCGAGATAGATGGTGTTCTCGATGGCGCGGGCGGTGGCCAGCGTGCGCCAGTGGTGCTCCTTGAGCGGACCACGCACCCACTCCGCGGGAACGAGCACGAGATCGGCGCCGGCGTCCACCAGCCGGCGCGTGACCTCGGGGAACCGGATGTCGTAGCAGGTCTGCATTCCGACCCGGACGCCGCCCACCGAGAACGTCTCCGGCTCGGCAACGGGGCCGGCGAGCACCCAGTCCGACTCCTTCTGGCCGAAGGCGTCGTAGAGGTGCTGCTTGCGATAGACCGCGGCCACGTCGCCGGAGGGCTCGATCGCGACGAGCGTGTTCGAGAACAGCCGCCCCTCAGGGGTGTCCTCGAGCACGCCGGCCACCAGGTGCACGCCGAGTTTTCCGGCCAAGGATGCGAGCCTGGCGACGAAGGCGCCATCGAGCGGCTCAGCGGCCGCGACCATCTGCGGCCCGAGCTCCGGCGTGAAGAAGGCCGAGTACTCCGGGAAGACGACGAGACCGGCGCCGCGTGAGACGGCCCGTCGAGCGAGCCGCTGGATCTCGGCGAGATTCGCAGCCGCATCCGCAGTCGGGGCGAATTGTGCGACGGCGACCCCGAGGCTTTCAGCCATCGACGATGTCGTCGAAGTCGTGATGCTCGCGCAGGTACTCGGCCACGAACGGGCACTTCGCCACGAGGCGTTCGCCACGCTGACGGATGTCAGGAAGCATCGCCTCGACGAGAGTGGTCGCGACGCCGCGCCCCTTGTATGAGGGCAGGGTCTCGGTGTGCGTGACGATGATCTGGCCGTCGCGCAGCTTGAACTCCGAGTATCCGGCGATGTGGTCGTCGATGCTCAGTTCGTAGCGGCCGCCGTCCTCGTTTCGCCGCACCTCCACACGCGGCTCGGGAACGGCGAGCGCGGCATGCTCGGGGTCGATCACCACTGCCTCCCGCGGCTCGTCGTCGGGCTCGACGACTGCAGTCTCCGGTGCGGTCTCATTGCTCATGTCAGCCTCTTCCGTTCGATTTCAGCATCCCGCATCCGCGGCGCAGCGTCGAGGGTGCTCAGCCGCCCAGCGACGCTCCTGTGCACAGGCTAAACCTCCGACGTGCCGCTCGTGCGTGTTGGAGGGCGTGCCCGCAGTGCGGCGACGTGCTCGACGGAGGCGTGATCGTGGACAACGACGGCATCCTGGTCAGAACCCCGAGCTGCTCAGCGCACATTTCTCCTTATATGTGGACGATATAAGCGATATCATGACGAAGTGACATCGATCGCACTCATCGTCGACATCGTCGGCTCGCGCCAACTCACCAGTCGCGCGAAGGCTCAGGAGGCGATCCGATCCGCTTTCGAGCGGGCGGAGGAGCATTTCCCGGCGGAGTTGCCCCTGTGGGCGACAGTCGGCGACGAGTTCCAGGCGCGCTTCACCCGTCTCGGAGCAGCACTGGCCATCACAGCACTCGTGAGACTGACGCTGCCTGGCGACGTTGACTGCCGCTTCGGGATCGGAGAAGGGGATGCGATCGAGGTCGAGGTCAACAATGACGGGAGCTCCATCCAAGACGGCTCTGCGTGGTGGCACGCTCGCGAGGCGATCTCGACTGGCCGTCGACTGCAGACCTCCGGGCATCCGTATCTGCGAACCTGGTTCGCCTCAGACGACCCGAGTCTGACCGCCGCCGTCAACGCCCTTCTCCTGCAGCGCGATCAGGCCATCTCGCGAATGAAGAGCCGCGAGCGGCGACTGGCCGCCGGCCTGCTCGAAGGCAATACCCAGACCCAACTCGCCACCGTCGAGCGCATCAGCCAATCCGCCGTCTCCCAGACGCTCAGCCGTTCCGGTGCTATCGCGCTCGTCAGCGGATTGAAGCAGTTCTCGGGCGGAGGTTCACGATGATCTCGCCTCTGCTGCTCCTCACCGTCGCCGTGGTCGACATCGTCATGGGCATCGCCGGAATGCCCGAGCCACGCACGGGAAAGAACGCGCCCTCCATTCCGGTGCGAGTCGTTTGGCTCGGGATGCTCGTTGCAGTCGCGCTGCCGGCGGCGGGTTGGCTCGTCCTCGCCGCTCCCCTCCCTGCCGCGGTCGCCATCGCCTTCTTCGCGGCGGTCTGGATCTGGCAGGAGTGTCGATTCATCCGGCGAGCCGCGAACGCGTGGTTCATTGCGGCGGCGCTCGCACTCGTCGTCGCCGTCGTCATTGGAGTCTTCACCGAAGCGGGAGAACGGGCCGTGTCTCCACTCGTCACCGATTACTCTGACTACGCGAAGAGCATCGGCCTTCCGCTCGCGCCCGAGTTGCTCGTGGGTGCGGTGGCCGTGGTTCTGATTCTGACGCGCACGGCGAACCTCATCTGTCGCGCGGCGTTGGGTCGAACCGTCGTCATGGAACCGTCCGCGCCATCGGGACCGCGTCGATGGACGGTGTCGATCCGGTCCCGGGAACTCGCATCCGTCGCGGAAGACGACACGCTACGGGCGGCCAGCGTCGGCGATGCCGCGACGACACTCAAGGGTGGTCGAGTGATCGGACCCCTCGAACGCATCCTGATCACCGCCCTCGCTCTCGCCGGCGCAGAGGCCGTGATCGTCGGCCTGCTGGCAGCGAAGGGCATCGTTCGCTTTCCGGAGATCAGCGCCGATGAGCGCAGAGGATCCAAGGCCGAGGAATTCCTCGTCGGCAGCCTCGTCAGCTGGACGATTGCGGGCCTCGCGGCGGCCTACCTCGCGACTCTGCAGAATGGCTTATAAAGCGCCGTTATAAGCCATTCCACGTGAACTTGTCTCTGAGAATTCTCGAGGTCGGCGGCTGTGCAGGTCGCCCTCTCAGTCGTGAACGTACGAGGCCAGCGCCGGCCCTGGACGCACGACCCCGTTGACGATCGCCCCGATGGCGAACTCAGTCGCGTCGGCGAGGTCGACGACCGAAGGGTCGAGCAGCCACTGCAGCTGCAGTCCGTCCATCACCGCGAGGATGGAGGCCGCGGCCTGATCGATTCTGGCGGAGTCGCTCACGTTCTCCTGTGCACACAATTCGCGGAAGGCCCCATCCACGTCGCTGCGGAGCACCCGGTAGCGCTTCTGGAAGAACTCGCGGGCGGCATGGCCGTCGGTGACCGACTCGGCGGAAAGAACGGTGTAGGCCTGCACGATCCCGGGCCGCAGCGAGTTGCGCAGTGCCGTCCCGACGAGGTGCATGAAGAGGGCGGGACCCCCAGGGATGTGGCGCTTCGCCAGACCTGCGACGTCGTCTCTGTCGCGGAATTCGAGCACCTCCAGCAGCAGCCGCTGCTTGGATCCAAAGTGGTGGAGCACGCCGGCGTGTGTCATGCCGACCTCGTCGGCGACGTCGCCGAGAGTCCCGTTCGTCGATCCCTTGGCGCCGAAGACGTCGAGCGCGGCACGGAGGATCTCGGTGCGTCTGCGCTCCGTCTCAGGGCGCGCATTGCTGGTGTTCCCGGTGCTCATAACTCTCCATCGGGCTCGGCTTGTGTAGTGAAATACTATCCAGTACTCTCTGTTCAGCTTACTTACTTGCAAGTAAGTAAAGTGTCCGGCTAGCCGGTCCACCCCGCCCAGAGGGGCACACTGAAGTGTCTTACAAAGGAGAAGCAATGAGGCTCAAGCAACATCTGATCGTGGGGGGCGCGGTCGTCGCGCTCAGCGCGCTCGCACTGACCGGATGCTCCGCGTCATCCGGCGGTGACAAAGCGGCCGGCAGCGGCTCGCTCACCGTCGCGAAGCCGGACGGTTCTTCCGTTCTCGCTACGCAGATCAACAACCCGTTCATCAGCACGGGCTCGGGCATGTCCCTCGGCTACGACCGCATGCTCTACGAACCGCTCGCCATGGTGAACCCCGTCGGCAAGAACGAGACGACCCCGTGGCTGGCATCGAAGGTGGAGTGGAACAGCGACTACACCCAGCTGACCGTCACCCCGCGTGAAGGCGTCAAGTGGAGCGACGGCAAGCCCTTCACCGCCGATGACATCGTGTTCACCTTCAGCCTGATCAAGAAGACTCCCGCTCTGGACCTCGCCGGCCTGAAGCTCTCCGACATCAAGAAGGACGGCGACAACGTCGTCCTGAATTTCAGCGAGTCGAAGTTCGTCAAGCAGGGCGACGTGCTGCAGACCAGCATCGTTCCCGAGCACCAGTGGAAGGACATCAAGGACCCGGCGAAGGACCCGGTGAAGAAGGCCGTCGGCACGGGCCCGTACACGGTCGGCAGCTTCTCGTCGCAGGGCGTCGTCCTCAAGGCTCGCTCCGACTACTGGGGCGGCAAGGTTCCCGTCGGCACGCTGAAGTACCTCGAGTACAACGACAACACGGGCCTGCTCCGCGCACTGCAGAGCGGCGAGACCGACTGGGCCCAGATCTTCATCACCGACTACAAGACGAACTACGTCGACAAGGACCCGAAGCACAACGTGTTCTGGGGCGCCAACGTGCTCAGCCCCGACATGATCCTCGTCAACACGACCACGGCTCCGTTCGACAACGTGGCGTTCCGCAAGGCAGTGAACATGGTCATCGACCGCAAGGCGCACGCCGAGAAGGCCCGCAGCAACGCCGGCCCCGAACTCACGAGCGTCACGGGCATCCCCCAGCCGACCGGCGACCAGTACATCGCTCCTGAATACCAGGACCAGAAGTTCTCGATCGACGTGGACGGCGCGAAGAAGGTTCTGACCGACGCCGGCTACACGTGGAACAACGGCGCGCTGACGGATCCCTCCGGTCAGCCGGTGTCCTTCACGCTGCAGGACCCCCAGGGCTGGAACGACTACGTCACCGGCATCCAGCTGGTCGCGTCGCAGGTCAAGACCGCTCTCGGCGCCGACGTGCAGGTGGCGACTCCTGACGCCAACACGTGGTTCGGAAACATCGCCTCGGGCAGCTTCCAGGCCGCGCTGCACTGGTCGGGCTCGGGATCGAACCCGTGGCACATCTACGACGACACGATGAACGGCGCCTACCTCGACCAGGCATCGGGCGGACAGGTGGCCGACAACTTCGGGCGTTACAACAACCCGGAGGCGACCAAGCTGCTTCAGCAGTACGCCAGCGCATCGGATGACGCGACCCGCACCGAGACCCTCAACCAGATCCAGAAGATCTTCGTTGAGGACGTGCCCGCCATCCCGATCGGTACGCACCCGACCCTGGGCGAGTACAACACGCGCAAGTACACCGGCTGGCCCAGCGAGGATGACCAGTACGCGACCGCCGACCCGACGCAGCCGTCGGCTGTCCAGGTTCTGATGAACCTGAAGCCCGTCAAGTAGCCATCCCGTGCATCTGGGGTGGATGGTGGACCTCACGGTCCCCATCCACCCCGGATGCGCATGCTGTGAGCCTGAAAGCATTTCCTCATGACAGATTCCCTCCTTTCCATACGCGACTTCTCGGTCGTGTATGACGTGGATCCGCCGGTCGCGGCGGTCAAGAACGTCACCATCGACATCCAGCGCGGCGAGATCGTCGGCCTTGCCGGAGAGAGCGGGAGTGGGAAGACCACTCTCGCCTACGGCATCCAGCGCCTCCTCAAGCCGCCGGCGGTCATCACCAGCGGCAGCGTCGTCTTCCACGACGCCGACGGAGACGACATCGACGTGAACACCCTCGACGTTGAGGACATGCGCCGGTTCCGCTGGGACAAGATCTCCATGGTCTTCCAAGGGGCGATGAACGCCCTCAACCCGGTCACGACGATCGGCTCGCAGCTCGACGACGTGTTCCTCATCCACCGTCCGGAGATGAACCGCTCGGAGCGACGCGCGGCCGTGATCGAGCTGCTCGAGATCGTCAAGGTGGGTGGACAGCGAATCCGCTCCTACCCTCACGAACTCTCCGGTGGCATGCGCCAACGCGTGATGATCGCCATGGCCCTCGCGCTGCGCCCCCAGCTGATGGTCATGGACGAGCCCACCACCGCCCTCGACGTGCTCGTGCAGCGCGAGATCCTCAAGCAGATCTCGCAGCTCCGGCACGAATTCGGCTTCTCGGTGATCTTCATCACCCACGACCTTCCGCTGCTGCTGGAGATCAGCGATCGGATCGCGATCATGCGCGAGGGCGAGATCGTCGAACTCGCGACCTCCGAGCAGATCTGGTCGGATCCCGAGCACGAGTACACCCGAAGCCTGCTCCGCTCGTTCCCCCGCCTCACCGGCGAGAAGGGAGTGGTGGTCCGATGACCACTCTCGAGTTCAAGAACGTCACCAAGATCTACAACGTGCGCGGCTCCGGCCAGCTCAAGGCTCTCGACGACGTGAGCTTCACGCTGCATTCGCGCCAGACCATCGGCCTCGTCGGCCAGTCGGGCAGCGGCAAGTCGACGATCGCGAAGATCCTCACTCAGCTGGAGACGCCCACTCGCGGCGAAGTGCTGCTCGACGGCACCCCCATCCCGCGCGGAGGCGCCGGCCTGCGCAAGTATCGCCAGCAGCTGCGGATGGTCTTCCAGGATCCATTCGCGTCTCTGAATCCCTATCACTCGATCCGCCATCACATCGAACGGCCGTTGCGGTTGGACAAGGTCGTTCCGCGTCAGGAGCTCGACGACGAGGTACGGCGCCTGCTGCTGCGCGTTCGACTGGACCCCGATTCGGTGATGGAACGCCGTCCCCACGAGCTGTCCGGAGGACAGCGCCAGCGCGTGGCGATCGCCCGAGCACTCGCCTCCCGTCCCGCCCTGCTCGTGGCCGACGAGCCCGTCTCGATGCTCGACGTGTCCATCCGCCTCGGAGTCCTGAACCTGCTCGCCGACCTGCAGCGTGAAGAGGGACTCGGCGTGCTCTACATCACCCACGACCTCGCCACCGCGCGCCACTTCAGTGACGAGATCATGGTGCTCAACCAGGGCAAGGTGGTCGAGCGCGGCACGGCCGACGACGTCATCCTTCATCCCCGCGACCCGTACACCCGCGAGTTGCGGGCTGCCTCACCCGACCCGGAGGAGTTCTTCCGCAACCGGGCGGCATCGATCCTCGGAGGTGTGCGATGAGCGCCGACCTGTCAACCGGCCACCACGATCCCGAAACGGTGTCGTCCGTCGACGGCCAATCGCTCGTCACGCTGCCCGTCGATCAGGCACCGGCAGAGCCTCTGCCTGTGGATCCGACGCTCGTCGGCACGACCGCGACCAAGGCGGAGCGCGGCCACAGCCGCATACCGTGGCGGTTCATCGGCGGCCGTGTGTTGTTCTACGCGTTCACCGCATGGGCGGCCATCAGCATCAACTTCTTCATCCCGCGGATGATGAAGGGCGACGCCGTGCAGGCCTACATGGCCGGCAGCCGAGGGCTGCTGCAGCCCTCAGCCGAGAAGGCGCTGCGCATTCAGTTCGGCCTCGACAACTCCACGACGGTGTGGGAGCAGTACGCGCACTACTGGGGAATGCTCTTCCGTGGCGACCTCGGCATCTCGATCTCGAGCGGCATGGCGCCCGTGAGCGAAGTCATCGGCGCAGCCCTCCCATGGACGCTCAGCCTCGTCGGCATCGCGACCATCATCTCGTTCGTCGTCGGAACCATCGTCGGAGCCGTCGTCGGCTGGCGGCGCGGCGGGCGACTCGACTTTCTCGTACCGGTCACGACCTTCTTGGGCACGGTGCCCTACTTCTGGCTGGGACTGATCTTCATCGCCGTCTTCTCGTCGTTGCTCGGCTGGTTCCCGGCCGGCCACGCCTACGAGCTCGGCGTGGAGCCCGGCTTCAACGTCGACTTCATCTCCCAAGTGCTCTCCCACGCGGCTCTCCCGGCGCTCACCATCGTGATCGCCTCGGTCGGAGGCTGGGTGCTGGGCATGCGCAACATGATGCTCACGGTGCTCGACGAGGACTACGTCACGGTGGCGCAGGCCAAGGGAATGCCTGACAAGCGCGTTCTCTGGCGCTATGCGGCACGCAACGCGGTGCTCCCCCAGATCCAGAGCTTCGCCCTCGCCCTCGGGTTCATCGTCGGCGGCACCCTCGTTATGGAGATGGTGTTCTCCTACCCCGGTATCGGGCTGCTGCTGCTCGGGGCGACCAACGCGAAGGACTACGCGCTGATGCAGGGCATCTTCCTCGTGCTCGTGCTGGCGGTGCTCATCGCAAACATCCTGGCGGACATCGCGTACGCCATCCTCGATCCTCGCGTTCGCGAGACGGAGTCCTGAACATGAACGCTCCCGCAGAGAAGTCCTCGACCCTCGTCCGACCCGCCGGCGCCGGCACGCCGGAGACCGCCAGCGTGCTCACCGCCGACCTGTCGACCCCCAAGAAGAAGACGTTCTGGACCCAGCTGAAGTCATCCTTGGCGATGTTCAGCAACCCGAAGTCGACCGCCGGCCTCATCATCCTCGGCGTCTTCGTGCTCGTGGCGATCTTCGCACCGTTGATCGCGCCGTACGACCCGACGACGCAGAACCTCAACGAGACCCTGCAACCTCCGTCGTTCAAGCACCTGCTCGGAACCACCCACATCGGGGAGGACGTCTTCAGCCAGCTCGTGTACGGAACCCGCGGCGTGCTCGTGGTCGGATTCCTCGCGACGATCATGGCCACGATCACGGCGATCGTGGTGGGAGTGACGGCGGGCTACCTGCGCGGCTGGAAGAGCGAGTCCCTCTCGGCACTGTCGAACGTGTTCCTCGTGCTTCCCGCGCTGCCGCTGATGATCATCATCGCGTCGCAGTTCCAGAATCCACCGCTTATCCTCATCGCGGCCGTTCTGGGACTGACCGGATGGGCCTGGGGCGCACGGGTGCTGCGCGCACAGACGATGTCGCTGCGCAACCGCGACTTCGTTCAGGCGGCGCGCGCCAACGGCGAGCCCCTGCACCGCATCATCCTGGTCGAGATGCTCCCGAACCTGATGGCCATCATCGCGTCGAGCTTCGTCGGCACCATGACCGCGGCAGTTCTCGGCCTCACGACCCTTGCGTTCATCGGCGTCATCCCGGTGTCGAACCTGAACTGGGGAACCATTCTCTTCTGGGCGCAGCAGAACAACGCCTTCCCCGACTACTGGTGGTGGTACGTGCCGGCCGGTCTGTGCATCGCGCTTCTCGGCGTGGCCCTGGCACTGGTCAACTTCGGCATCGACGAGTACGTCAACCCGCGTCTTCGCTCGGCGGGCGAGCGCGCTCGCGCCATGAAGAAGAAGGGCATGAACATGAATGCCGCCGTCACCCAGGTGCGCACGATCGACGCCGTGGTCACGGATGCGGAACCCGGCCGATCCGCGACGGGAAGTTCGACCACATGAGCTCCGCCCAGACGGTGAACGCCGAGCAGACGGTGAACGCCGATCAGGCCCCGGGGGTGCTCCCCTATCAGGATCCGATGCTGAGCACCGCGGAGCGCGTGTCCGACCTTCTCGGGCGAATGACCGTGGAGGAGAAGGTCGGGCAGATGCTGCAGCTCGACGCACGCGACGACCTCGATGACATCGTCGTGCGACGCCACGTCGGCTCGATCCTGCACACCTCTCCGGAGCGGATCCTCGAGGCGAACCGGCTCTCCGAGGGAACCCGTCTGCGCATCCCGCTGCTCGTCGCCGAGGACTGCATCCACGGGCACTCGTTCTGGCCCGGCGCGACCATCTACCCGACCCAGCTCGGCATGGCCGCCTCGTGGGACGCGGAGCTCATCGAGCGGGTCGCGCGGGCGACGGCAGAAGAGGTCGCCGTGACAGGGGTGCACTGGACCTTCTCACCGGTGCTCTGCATCGCCCGGGACCTGCGATGGGGCCGCGTGAACGAGACGTTCGGCGAGGATCCGTTCCTCATCGGCGAGTTCGCGAGCGCCATGGTGCGCGGCTATCAGGGCGAGGGACTCGATGATCCGACCGCGATCCTCGCGACGGCCAAGCACTTCGCCGGATACTCGGAGACCCAGGGCGGCCGTGACGCGAGCGAGGCCGACATCTCGCAGCGGAAGCTCCGCAGCTGGTTCCTCCCGCCGTTCGAGCGCGTCGCGCGCGAGGGATGCCGATCGTTCATGCTCGGCTACCAGAGCATGGACGGCGTTCCGATCACCGTCAACGACTGGCTCCTGAACGACGTGCTCCGTGGCGAGTGGGGATACACCGGCACGCTGGTCACCGACTGGGACAACGTCGGCCGCATGGTCTGGGAGCAGAAGGTGCACACGGACCACGCCCACGCGGCCGCCGCGGCGGTCACTGCGGGCAACGACATGGTAATGGCCACGCCGGAGTTCTACGAAGGCGCGCTGGACGCGGTCGCCCAGGGCATGCTCGCCGAGGACGCCTTCGACGACGCCGTCGCGCGCATCCTGACCCTCAAGTTCGACCTCGGACTCTTCGAGAATCCGCGCCTTCCCGTCGATGGGCTCGACGCCGTGGTCGGCAGCGCTGAGCATGCCGAACTCAACCTCGAGGTCGCACGCCGCTCGATCGTCCTTCTCGAGAATGACGGAATCCTGCCGCTCGCTGCCACCGACCCCGTGCGCGTGGCGGTGGTCGGCCCCCTGGCCGACGACGCCCAGACGCAGCTCGGCGACTGGGCCGGCGGATCCGGTCAGGCCGGCTGGCTCGACGGTCAGCCCCGCGAGATGATCACGACCGTGCTCGACGGTCTGCGCCAGATCGACGGCTGGAGCATCCAGCACGCACGCGGTGCCGACATCCTCACGCTCGAGGACGACCCGCAGGGCACGCTCTTCCCTGACGGACAGCCGCGGCCGCACATCGTCGTGCCGTGCGCGCCCGACCAAGGACTCATCGACGAGGCCATCGCGGCCGCGGAGGCCTCGGATGTCGTGGTCGCCGTGGTCGGCGACCGCATCGAGCTCGTGGGCGAGGGTCGCTCGACGGCGACGCTCGAGCTGATCGGTGCCCAGATCGCGCTCCTCGACGCCATGATCGCGACGGGAAAGCCGGTCGTCGTCGTGCTGCTCGCGTCCAAGCCACTCGTGCTGCCGCCCTCGGTGGCGAAGGCCTCCGCGGTCATCTGGGCTGCCAACCCCGGCATGCTCGGCGGTCAGGCGATCGCCGAGATCGTCGCCGGAAAGGTCGAGCCGTCAGGGCGCCTGCCGATCTCGTTCGCCCGGCATGTGGGTCAGCAACCGACGTACTACAACCAGATCCGTGGTCAGCACGGCGACCGGTACGCGGACCTCACGATGGCGCCCGCGTGGGCGTTCGGCGAGGGCCTCTCCTACACCACCGTGGAATATGCCGACCTGCAGCTCGCACACGGGGTGCTCGGCACGGGCGACACCATCGTCGCGGAGGTGACCGTGACCAACACCGGGGAGCGCCCGGCTCGGGAGACGGTGCAGGTCTACGTGCGGGACTGCGTCACGAGCGTCAGCTGGACGGACAAGGAGCTGAAGGCCTACCGGCAGGTGGACCTCGCCCCGGGTGCGTCGACCACGGTGCGCATCGAGTTGCCCGTCGCCGAATGCTCCATCGTGGACTCCGCTGCGCATCGCCACGTCGAACCGGGTGAGTTCGAGCTGCTGGTCGGCCCGTCCTCTGTCGATGAGGCGCTGCTGACTGCGCGGTTCGAGGTGCGCGACGACGCCTGACGAGCATCCAGGGCATTGCCGCGCGCATGACGTCATCATGCGGGCGGACTCCGTTCGGACACTTACGATCGTTCCGCTGCCTTCGCCGCCCATCAACGTTGCAACGGCCCGGCCGTCGTCTACTTCGGGGGTTCGTAAATCGCGTAACTGCGCACCTCCGCGCAGCCGGGTTTGACGAGAATCACGCCGAAGACTTCGTTGCCGTTGTACGTCGCGTTCTGCATGGTTGGGTATCCGCCCACATACCCGTTTCGTGTCGCGTAGTCGGAGACCTGTTGCAGGCGTTGCCCGATGTCGTCGACGGGTATGTTGTTCAATTCGCCCGCTCTGCTCACATCCTGAACGACGACGGACGATTCGGGGAGAAGGATCGCGCCGTAGACGCGTTCCTCGTATTCGGCACCGAAGTAGGTGGGAAAGCCGACCCGGAATCCATTCTGGGCGGCGTAGGTGTGGGTCGTTATCATGTGCGCCACGAAGTCGTTCAATGGGACGTTGCCCAACTGCCGTGCGGGGACATCACGCCAGGTGGCGTGCTCGGCAGTGAAGCAGACGCAATCGACCCAGAGGCTCCCATCTTGGTGCCTCTTCGTGATGTTCGTTGGAAAGGCACCGATGAAACCCTCGTATCCGGCCATCTTGTTCGCCCACCGATACAGCTGCGGGAAGTCGGGTTGGGGTTGGGGTACGTCCGAGTCCTCTGAACAGTGGATCTTGATCGTCAGGGAGTAATTCACATCGGCGATTGCTCCACTTCCGCGGAAGTTCGGTGTAACGGTCTTTTCATATTCCCGATCCGCGAAGAACATCCCGCCGAATGACACCGTCTCTGTGTAGTCGAAGAGATGGTCGTTCTTGTCCCAGGCTGTGAACGCGTCGATCATTCCGTGGGCGAAGGCGGCGACAAGCCCAACGGCGACGCCAGCCACAGGAGTCGCCACGGCCCCGACCGTCCCAGAGATCGCGGTAGCGATGGCGGCGTACGCATATTGCGTTCCCTCGTTCGTCCAGCTGTCGTTCTCATCGATATCCCACCCGGACAGCGCGAACGTGACGCTGCGGTCGGGCGATTTGAGCGTCCATGAGTATTTGGAGAGATCACGAGATTCGCCGTCGTTGATGCGGACGTAAGAGTCCATGACGAACGGGGCTTTGTCTCCGTTCGTGAGAATCGCGCCGGTCAGCAGGAACTTGTCGGACGAGAGGTCGGATTCGGTCTTCGCGCAGTGCACTTCGAGCAGCTGCACCTTGATGGTGAACATGAGACACCTTTTCGAGTCGGTGGAGCACGGTCGCTTCGGGTGATCAACTCATTCGGATGAGCCCGGTCCTTCCGTTCAGCCGGGCCGGCCTCTAGGTGTACCCGGCCATGAGGTTGGTGGCGTTTCGGGCTTGACGTGAGGAGAACCTCCGGG